>NZ_JABWQS010000004.1:0-200218 GCF_014268545.1 Pseudomonas sp. SWRI81 | reverse complement strand
TGAATCTCAAGGAGTTTTCCGTTTCGACTGCGCCGGAAGTGGGGCGAATTATAGACTTCCAGAATCTGCCGTCAACCCCTAATTTGCGTTTTCTATTGAAAGACTCAAAAAGCTGCTTCTATATAGACGTAAGCGCCGCCAGTGCGCAGTATATTGCCCAATATTAGAACAATGCCCGCTCTCACCCAGGACGACGTCACACAAATGAATGACCAACCCCGCTCCCTTGCCTCTATCCTTTTCCCGGTTGGACTGCTCCTGATAGCCATGGCGTCCATTCAATCAGGGGCGTCTTTGGCCAAAAGCATGTTTCCGGTGGTAGGCGCACAAGGGACCACCACCTTGCGACTGATCTTTGCCAGCGTGATCATGCTGCTCTTGCTTCGGCCATGGCGGGTCAAGCTGACGGCCAAATCCTTGCGCACCGTGATCGTTTACGGAATGGCGCTGGGCGGCATGAACTTCCTCTTCTATATGTCGTTGCGCACGGTGCCCCTGGGCATCGCCGTCGCACTCGAATTTACCGGCCCACTGGCCGTTGCTATATATGCCTCTCGCCGAGCCATCGACTTTTTGTGGATAGGCCTGGCCGCGGTCGGCCTGTTCCTGCTGATACCGACAGGCGCCACGGCCGCGAGCATTGATTTGATTGGCGCAGGCTATGCCCTCGGTGCCGGCGTCTGCTGGGCGTTGTACATACTCTTCGGGCAAAAAGCCGGTGCCGACAATGGCGTCACCACGGCGGCGCTAGGCGTCATGATCGCCGCGCTGTTTGTCGCACCGATCGGCATCGTTCATGCCGGCGCTGCGCTGCTGACGCCTTCGTTGATTCCGATCGCCATCGGCGTGGCGATTCTGTCCACTGCCCTGCCCTACACCCTGGAAATGGTTGCCTTGACCCGCATGCCTGCCCGCACGTTCGGCACACTGATGAGCATCGAACCCGCGTTCGGCGCGCTGTCAGGCCTGCTGTTTCTTCAGGAGTACCTCTCGTTGTCACAATGGATGGCCATTCTGTGCATTATTCTGGCATCCGTTGGCGCGACCCTGACCATGGGCAGCGCCGCAAAGCCCGCAATCGCAGCCGATTGAAAGAGGATTAAACGCGGGCCTAGCAATTGGCGTTCATTTAGGCCATGTTTAGGCTCGTAACCTATCGCCAGACATGGATTTTTTCGCCAAGGGACATGACGCTGCAAATGCGAGCGAACACCGGCAGACCCGAGCACCAGACTCGAGGCCGCTATTAAGGACGGTAATGAAACGAATTTTGATACTGATCGCCATACTGGCGGTGGCGGGTTGCGCAGCAACCTCGCAAACCCAAGTCAAACGCGGCAAAAAGGGTTTGCATATCAACTGTTCAGGACTCTCGTCCTCGTGGGACAAGTGCTACGCCAGCGCCGCCAATTCGTGCGCACCGAAGGGCTATAAAGTGATCGCCAAGTCCGGCGATACCGTCGAAGAGCCTGGCGACTACCCATTCGGCCTGAACCCTGCCGGCTACACCAGCCGCAGCATGATCGTCATCTGCAAATAGCCTTCAGGTTATTCGGCTCGCGGCACAGCGAGCTGGCGGGCGATCTCTTCCTGGCTGGCGTTCAGCACCGTGCGCTGAACGTCCTCGGTAGCCAGCATCCTCGCCACCACCAGCGCACCGACACATTGCGACAGAATGGCCCAGGCCAGACTGTCGCTCTCCAGAATCTGCGCCCAGCTTTGCTGCAGACGGCAAATACACTTTTGCGCCTGTTCACGCACAAGCACATCCGAACGGGCGATCTCGGCCCCTAATGTCGGCAGCGCGCACCCCGCTTCAGGCTGCTCCACATGCGCCATGCTCAGGTATTGCTTGAGGCAGCGTTGCAGCCGCTCGCGATCCGCACCCTCCTGACCGCCGAGTCGCTCAAGGCTCTGGCTCAACTCGCGCTCGACAATTGCTGCGAACAGCGCGTCCTTGGAGGAAAAGTGGCTGTAAAACGCCGCACCACTCAAGCCGATAGCTTTCATCAAGCCGTCCACGCCGACCGTGGAGAATCCGGATTTTTTCGCCGACAGCGAGCTGCTGTGCAACAAACGCTCGCGGGTTTCCAGTTTGTGACCGGCAGAATAACGCACGTGTTTTTCCTCGTACTGCAGTGCCTTGACGTTAATCGAATCCTAGCATAACGTTCGTTAACTAAACGATCGTTAACCAAAGGCAATCCCAATGAATAACAAGAAGGTCGTACTGGTAGTCGGCGCCGGAGATGCCACCGGCGGCGCTATTGCCAAGCGCTTTGCCAAAGAGGGCTTCATTGCCTGTGTAACGCGCCGCAGCGCTGACAAGCTTCAGCCTTTGGTGGATGCGATAAACGATGAAGGGGGTGAAGCTCATGGTTTCGCCTGCGATGCGCGCAAAGAAGAGGACGTCGTTGCGCTGATTGAGGATATCGAAACCCGCCTTGGCCCGATTGAGGCATTTGTCTTCAACATTGGCGCCAACGTGCCCTGCAGCATCCTGGAAGAAACCGCGCGCAAGTACTTCAAGATTTGGGAGATGGCCTGTTTCTCAGGCTTCCTCAATGCGCGCGAAGTCGCCAAACGCATGGTGACCCGCCAGCGCGGCACGATCCTGTTCACCGGCGCCACGGCCGGGTTGCGCGGTGCTTCCGGGTTCGCGGCATTCGCCGGGGCCAAACACGGCATTCGTGCTTTGGCGCAAAGCATGGCGCGGGAATTGGGCCCGCTGAACATTCATGTCGCGCATGTGGTAGTCGACGGAGCGATCGATACCGACTTTATCCGCTCCCAATTTCCCGAGAAATATGCGACCAAGGATGACGACGGCATTCTCGACCCCGAGCATATCGCCGAGAACTATTGGTACTTGCATAGCCAGCCACGGGACGCCTGGACATTTGAGCTGGATTTACGGCCGTGGAACGAACGCTGGTAAAGCCCTCCCCTACAACAATAATGAGAGCACCGTGATAATGACTAAAACCGTGGAATTCTATTTCGACCTCGGCAGTCCCGCGACCTACCTGGCCTACACCCAATTACCGAAGATCTGCGCCGCTACCGGAAGCGAACTGCGCTATATCCCGATGCTTCTGGGCGGTGTGTTCAAAGCCACCGGCAACGCATCGCCAGCGATGATCCCGGCCAAAGGGCGCTACATGTTTCAAGACCTGGACCGCTACGCCAAACGTTACGCGGTGCCGCTGCGATTCAATCCGCACTTTCCGATCAACACGCTGTTATTGATGCGGGCCGTCACTGGCATCCAGTTGCATCAACCGCAACGCTTCGCGGCGTTTGTCGATTGCCTGTTCAACGCACTGTGGGTTGACGGCCGAAGCCTGAATGAACCGGAAACCGTCGCCGCCGTACTCAGTGAGCACGGCTTCGATCCGCAGGAAGTTCTCGCGCTGTGCAATGACGAGTCGGTCAAAGCGGCGCTCAAGGACAATACCGAGACCGCGGTTAAACGAGGTGTGTTTGGTGCCCCGAGCATGTTTGTCGGGAATCAGCTGTTTTTCGGTCAGGATCGGCTGGACTTCGTCGAGGAGGCGTTGCGCCAGGCCTAGAACGAGGTCGCCACTCAGACGCTGGTCGCAGCGCCTGAGTGGTCACCGATCAGATGGCTTCTGTACGGGTTTTCAGCCATTGCAGTGCCGCACCGTCAAGCAACGGGCTCAAGCGCTCACGCACCTCGGCGTGATAGGCGTTTAGCCACTGCTGTTCTTCATGCGTCAGCAAGGAAGGAATCAGGCAGCGAGTATCGATCGGGCACAAGGTCAGCGTTTCGAACTTGAGGAACTCGCCGAACTCGCTGCGACCGGCCTCGCGGTTCATCGCCAGATTTTCGATCCGCACGCCCCAGCGACCCGGACGATAAGTGCCCGGTTCGATCGATGTGATCATTCCCGGCAGCATCGCCGTCTGCGGCGTCGCGGCGGCCTGATACGCGATGACCTGCGGCCCCTCGTGGACGTTGAGGAAGTAGCCGACACCGTGACCGGTGCCATGCCCGTAATCCACGCTTTCGGCCCAGATTGGCGCACGGGCGATGGCATCGAGCAGCGGCGAGAGAATGCCTTTGGGAAATTGTGCCCGCGACAAGGCAATCACACCTTTGAGTACCCGGGTGCAGTCCTGTTTCTGCTCTTGCGTCGGCGTCCCGACCGGCACCATCCGCGTGATGTCGGTCGTACCGCCGAGGTATTGGCCCCCGGAGTCGATCAGCAACAAACCGTCGCCCTCGATCACGGCGTGCGCTTCTTCGGTGGCGTGGTAGTGCGGCATTGCGCCATTGGCGTTGAACGCAGCAATCGTGTTGAAACTCAGCGAGACGTAATCGGGCCGACGCTCACGGGCTGCGGTGAGCTTCTCGTCGATGGTCAACTCGGTAATACGCTCGCTCCCCCAAGCCGACTCCAGCCAGGCGAAGAATTCGCACAACGCCGCGCCATCCTGCTCCATCGCCTGGCGGATGTGTTGTGCATCGGCTTCACTTTTTTGCGACTTGGCCAGTGTGGTCGGGTTCAGGCCCTCGACCAGTTTGACGCCACTGTCGAGGTGCTCCAGCAGACCCCAGGTCACGCGCGCCGGATCGATCAGCAGACTTGCGCCACTCGGCACCGCACGCAGCGCATCGGCGACTTCGCGGTAATCACGCAGGGTCACGCCATCCTGTTCCAGCACCGCGCGCAATGCGTCATCGACTTTGCTCAGCGCCACGAACAACGTGGCCTGTTGTTGATTGACCAACGCAAACGACACAAACACCGGGTTGAACGACACATCGCCGCCGCGCAGGTTGAACAGCCAGGCGATGTCGTCGAGAGTCGCGATGAAATGCCAATCGGCGCCCCGCTCCCGCAGGGTTTCACGCAGGTTGGCGAGTTTCTCGCTGCGGCTGACGGTCGCTTGCGGTGGCAGATGCTGATAGATCGGCGCATCCGGCAGACCTGGCCGGTCACTCCAAACGTGCTGCAACACATCGATGTCGGTGCGCAGACGAGCGCCTCGGGCTTCAAGTTTGCTGCCAAGTGTGCGCGCCGAAGCCACGGCCATCACCGCACCGTCGACCGCGACCACTCCGCGTTCAGGCGTTTGCTCGGCCAGCCAGTCCAGCGGGCTCGGCTGTCCCGGTTGCAGCTTGACCAGTTCGATGCCGCTGCCCTCAAGTTCCTGAGTCGCCTGTTCCCAGTATCGGCTGTCGGCCCATACGCCGGCGAAATCAGCGGTGACAATCAAAGTGCCCACCGAGCCGTGAAAGCCTGACAGCCATTGCCGGCCTTGCCAGTAGCCCGGCAGGTATTCCGACAAATGCGGATCGGCAGACGGCACCAACAACGCATGGATGCCTTCACGGCGCATCAACTCTCGGGTGCGCGCCAGGCGCTGGGGCACCGATCCTTCGGTCGAGGTCTGGGTACTCATCATGTCTCCTGCTAATCACTTCATCGTTATTGTTCGTCGCCGTCAGGACGGCGGTTCAAATTCCTGTCGTCCAGAATGCCGGAGCACTGGCGCAGGCGGTCTTGATCAGTTCGGCAGCCTTGTCGACGTCCTCGACGCTGGTGAAGCGGCCGAGGCTCAGGCGAATCGTGCGGCTGGCAAGTCGAGCATCGTGCCCCAGCGCCAGCAATACGTGCGAAGGCGTGTTGCTCGCCGAATTACAAGCCGATGTCGCGGAAAATGCGATCGAATGGCTCAACGCGGCGCTGTTGAACTCACCTTCGCTGAACGTCAGGCTCAAGGTATGCGGGATGCGCTGCGCAGCGCTGCCATTCAGGCGTACGCCCGGCAGGCTCAACAACTGTTCGAGCAGACGCTCGCGCAAAGCCACGATGGTTTTTTTCTCTTCATCAAACGCCGCGGCCGCCAAAGCGAATGCCGCGCCCATCCCGGCAATCTGATGGGTCGCCAGGGTCCCCGAGCGCAAGCCGCCCTCGTGACCGCCGCCGTGGATCTGTGCCTGCAAACGCGGCTTTGCGCGCGGGCCGACGTATAAAGCGCCGATACCCTTGGGGCCGTAGAGCTTGTGCGCCGAGAACGACATCATATCGACCGGCCATCGGGCCAGGTCGATCACGACCTTGCCGGCGCCTTGCGCGGCATCCACATGAAACAGCGCGTCGCGACTGCGCACGACTTCGCCGATGGCCTGAACGTTATTGACCGTGCCGAGTTCATTGTTGACCAGCATCAGCGACACCAGAAAGGTGTCCTCGCGCATGGCTTCGCTGACCGCTTGCGGCGTGATCAGGCCGTCGGCGTCCGGCACCAGATAGGTCACGGCGATGCCGCTGTCCTGCAACTGCCGGGCAGTATCGAGGATGGCTTTGTGTTCGATCTGACTGGTAATGAAGTGGCCGCCGCTGACGCCACGCGCCTGGGCGCTGCCCTTCAGGGCGAGGTTATTGGACTCCGTGGCGCCGGAGGTCCAGACGATCTGTTCGGCTTGCGCGCCGACCAGTTCGGCGACTTGCCGACGGGCCTGCTCGACCGTTTGCCGGGCCTGCTGGCCGAATGCGTGGGAGCTGGAGGCAGGGTTGCCGAAGTTACCGTGCAACCCCAGACATTCGATCATCACCTGGATGACCCGCTCGTCCACCGGGGTGGTGGCGGCGTAATCGAAATACAACGGACGTGTGTTCATAAAAGACTCGCAGAGCGTGTTCCGGGATCAGGAGGCTCGTTGTCTGCAAACGACAAACACAGCCTCGTGAGCTGTGCCTGGATTCGAGAGCGTCATCAATACCTGATCGGATGCCGTTAAAGAAGTAGGGCTTCATTTAAAAGTGCGTAGGAACGCTCCTGAAGCCGAGCTTAACAGCCATCGGGCCGGCGGTTGAAGCAATGCGTCAGCTAAAGCTTTCGAGAAGTAACGGGTACAGCGAGATGACCAGCAGTGCCGCCATGCCCCAGTTGAATACGCGTAACCAGCGCGGCTCCTTCAACACATTGCGCAGCAATGTACCGCAGGCAGCCCAGACGCCGACGCTTGGCAGGTTGATGATGGCGAATACGGCGGCGATCACCACGACGTTGGTGAAATAGCCCTGCATCGGCGTGTACGTGCTGATCGCACCGATGGCCATGATCCACGCCTTCGGATTGACCCACTGAAACGCGGCCGCGCCGAGGTAGCTGATCGGCCTGGCTTCGCCTTGGGCGTTGTCACCGACAGGTCCCGAGTGGGCGATTTTCCACGCCAGGTACAACAGATACGCCGCGCCGGCATAGCGCAGAACCGTATAAAGCAGCGGATACGACTGAAATACCGCGCCCAGGCCGAAGCCTACCGCCACCACCAGGACAAAGAAGCCGCAGCTAATCCCCAGCATGTGCGGGATGGTGCGGTTAAAACCGAAATTCACCCCCGAAGCCAGCAGCATGGTGTTGTTCGGTCCCGGTGTGATCGAGGTAACAAGGGCAAACAGGGCAAAGCCCAACATCAGGTCAAGCGAGAGGGTCATGGTGCGGCTTTCCGTCAGGGTCATTCAGAGGTTGACCCTATCCCAGCCGGCCCGACAAACCCACGCACAGTTGGCTAAAAGTTCAGGCAGTACAGTTTTCTGTCAGCTTGGACGTCCGTGCAGCTGTACCGCACGTTCAGCGCTCATTTCACCTTGTTTGTCGAAACCGAAGGTTTTCTGCGGCTGGCCGAGCAACTGCGCTTTCTTCGCGTGGTATTCCTCAAAGGACAAGCCGCTACGGTTCAATGCCTCCATCGCCAGCTCACGGGATTCTTCGGCGGTGTAAGGGCGCAACTCGGGGGAAACATGGCTGGCGCAACCCGCCAGCACAGATACAGCGAAGATCAGCGAAACAGTCAGTAAACGATTCATGGGAGCGTCCTGGCGAGCAATGTGGGTCGATGGACAAAGGCTACGCCCGGGCACGCTCGCGCAGAAATCAACGCTCTCAATAGTGGCTATCAGAAATAGGCTACAGACGGATATGCCGCACCCGCCATGCCTAACCCACCAGATGGCAATGCAGCGCATCGTCGTGACTGCGGGCGATGCTGCTCAGCACCTGAAACGAATTGAACGTCACGGTTTTCGCTCGATGGCTGCGGATCAACTGCCAGAAATTCTCTTCACCGCTTTCGAAACTGCGAAACGCCGCCTCCCCCGCCTCGCGCGTCTGCCATTGCAACAGGCTCAAGACGCGCCGGCCATCGTCGCTGGCCTGCACGCTGGCACTGAGAAAACCTGCGTAGCGCTGCGCCAGATGCTCGGTCTGCGTCGCTAACGCCGACACCAGCGCCGGTTGCTGGCGAGGCTCGATTTCGAATTCGATCAGTTGGGTAAAGCTGTGGTTTTTCATGAACGCCCCCAGTCATCTTGAAACGAGCCTTGCGACCCGAAGAGCAGCAGGGTAAAACCTCTAGTTAAGTCAAGGTCAAGGGCTATTTCCAACATGATCAGCAAAGACAACGTGCACAAACCGCTCACCGTCGGCGAGGTCGCCGCGCGCAGTGGCGTGGCGGTCACGGCCCTGCATTTCTATGAATCCAAGGGGCTGATCAAGAGCCAGCGCAACGCCGGCAATCAGCGGCGCTACCCGCGTGCCGTACTGCGCCGCGTGGCGTTGATCAAAGTGGCCCAGCGGCTGGGAATACCGCTGGCCGCGATCGGCGAGGCGATGAAAAATCTCCCGCAGGATCGCGCGCCGACAGCGGCGGACTGGAAAATTCTCTCCGAACAATGGCGACAGGAACTCGATGAGCGGATCCATCAACTGACGTTGTTGCGCGATCGGCTCAATGGCTGCATCGGTTGTGGCTGCCTGTCGATGGAGGCCTGTCCGTTGCGCAACCGGGGGGACGTGCTGGGCGAGCAAGGACCCGGGCCGCATTTCCCGGTTGAATAAGGGCGCTGCTCGTCGGAGCAAAATCGCCATGGCCGGGACAGTTCTATAGTGATCTTTCCGGATCGATCCGGTGCAGCCACCTCCTATACAACAACATCAGGGAGAACGTCATGAGCGTAAAACCCATTCCCGAGGGGTATCACAGCGTTACCCCGTACCTCGGCATCCAGAAGGCCGCCGAGGCCATCGACTTCTACAAGAAAGCCTTCGGTGCCACCGAGGTGATGCGTCTGGCCATGCCCGACGGCGGTATCGGCCACGCCGAACTGCGCATCGGCGACAGTGCCATCATGCTCGGCACGCCCTGCGATCAGGGACCGCTGAGCAATCCCGACCAGGCCGTCTCGGTCGGTTTGCATTTGTACGTCACCGATGTCGACAAATCCTTCCAGCAGGCGCTGGATGCCGGTGCGACAACGGTGTCCGAGGTCAAGGATCAGTTTTACGGCGATCGCAGCGGAACGCTGAAAGATCCGTATGGGCATCTGTGGTTCCTGGCCACGCACAAAGAAGATCTGAGCGAAGAGCAGATCCGCCAGCGGGCGATGGAGATGTTCAGCCAAGGCTGAAACCCGCCGTCCCGGTATCAGGGCTGTGCATACCCTGCTCCTTGTGGAGCGAACCCGCTTCACAAGGACAGCTGAGAACGCGTATCGAACTGCGAAACATTTACTTTCATATGATTTAGCGGGATTTGCCTCGCTCATCCGTCTTATAGGAATGCAGGCCGTTCGCGTAGGCAAAAGCCACGATCGGCCTTCCGGGGATTCCCGTGCTGCGAAGCCCGTAGCCCGGCACCCTTCCAACGAAATCAAGACGCGTAATCATGTCAAAGAAATCCCGCTCGAAATTGTGGTTCCTGGTGCATAGCTGGCTGGCGTTGCCGATCTGGTTCTTTGTGTTGATCGTCTGTGTCACCGGTACGCTGGCGGTGGTCAGTCAGGAAATCGTCTGGCTGGCCAACCCGCAGATGCGTGCCAGTCAACCGTCGGACGATGCGCCGCGCCTCAGTTATGACCAGATCCTCGCGGCCATCAAAAAAGCCGAACCGCAGACTCTGGTCGAAAGCATCAGCCGCCCGGACGAGTCGCACTTTGCCCTCGATGTCGAAGTCAGCTACCCGGACGGCCGCTCGCTGACGGTGTACGTCAACCCTTACACCGGCGCGATTCAGGGCACCGCGCCCGACTTCAACTTCAAGGCGTTTACCCGCGCCCTGCATGGGTGGTGGCTGGTGCCGTTTACCAGCGGTTTCAGTTGGGGCTGGTATCTGGTGTCCTTTCTCGGGCTGCCTTTGCTGGCCTCGTTGATTACCGGACTGGTGGTCTATAAACGCTTCTGGAAAGGATTCTTCACCCCGACCTTGCGCATTCGCCATGGCGCACGGATTTTCTGGGGCGACTTTCATCGCCTCAGTGGCATCTGGTCGATCTGGTTCATCGCCGTGATTTCGATCACCGGCACCTGGTTCCTGATTCAGGCGCTGCTGGCGGACAACCATATTTCGATTTCCAGCGAGCCGGTCATTCCCGCGATGTCCCGTGAAGCGGTACCGCGTTCTGCCGATGGCTCCCCGCCTGAGCGCATCAGCCTGGACCGTGCCATTGACATTGCCCGGCAAACGATTCCGGGCCTGGAAGTCAGTTTCATCAGCCTGCCCGGCAACGCCTATAGCCATATGAGTGTGGGCGGCCGTGGCTGGTATCCGTTGATGTTCCAGTCTGCCACGCTCAACCCGTACAACGGTGATCTGGCCGCGTCGCGAATGCTGTCGGACCGCACGTCGCTGGAGTTCGTCACCGAGTCCATGCGTCCTTTGCACACCGGCGATTTTGGCGGGCTGTGGATCAAGCTGATCTGGTTCTTCTTCGGCTTGTTGCTGAGCATGATGGTGCTCAGCGGCTTGTTGATCTGGACCAAACGCACCGCCCTCGCCACGGCCAATGCCTTCAAGCGCGAATCGAAGAAAAATCGCCTGCAGCCCCAACCGGCCATGCAGCGTGAAACGTCGGAGGCCAACCTGTGAGCAAGTCCATTACCGCCCCGCCACCTTCGCGCCTGAACCTGCTCTGGCGTAAATGGCGCTTCCACATCAACGTGCTGTTGCTCCTGATTCCGCTGGGTTTCATGCCCAAGTATTTCGCCGATGTCGCCCTGTTTCGTGGTGACAGTGGTCTGGGCGAACGAGAAATCGGCGAAATTCAGGTCGGCCCCTGGAGCCTGCGACTCGCCGAGTTGCGCAATGAAGCGCCGCGCTCCGACGGCCCGGCCGGGTATCTGAAAGGCTTCAACGCAGCGCTCTGCCAGGCCTGTATCGAACCGGTGAAAGCGACCTACCTGCGCATCGGCAAGCCCCGCAGCCTGCGCGCCGCCGGGGTGATTTTCTTCGGCACGCCCTATCGCATGGGCACGCAATTGCCGATTCCGGAAAAGACCAAACCCGACGCCGAACTGTGGATCACCATGGAAGGCTGGGACGGCAGCATGCACCAGGCCTCGATTCCCCTGAGCCAGGCCTCTCCCGCCACCGTGGCCTGGCTGAACACACAAGGAGCCAAACCATGACTCGCCCACAACGCCCTTCCCGCTTGCTGCTGAGCGCCGCGCTGCTGATACTGAGCGCCGGTTTCAGTGCAGGCGCCCTGGCACACAACCCGATGTGCGAATGCAAAGCCATCGATGCCGAACAGATCAAGTGCACCGGCGGCTTCTCCGACGGCAGCGGCGCACCCGGCGTAACCCTGGATGTGATCGGCTATGACGAAACGATTCTGGTGCCAGGCAAGCTCGGCACCGATTCGACCCTGACGTTCAAGAAACCCGACTCCGAGTTCTATGTGCTGTTCGACGCCGGTCCCGGCCACGTCGTGGAAATCGACCAGGCGGATATCGAAACCCCATGAGCACACCGACCCGTCAAATCGTGCGCCCGGCGGGCGCCGGTCATGAAACCCTCAACGTTCTGCTGCTGTGCCTGCTGATCCTCGCCGTCGCCGGTTCTGTGGTGGCGTGGCGCGGGGTTTCCCATGAACCGGAACCTGTCGCCAGCCACCAGTACGATGCCCGTCGCGATCTCAGCGCCGCCGAGCAAGGCATCTATGCCGACCTGCGGGTGACCCTCGACGAAATCCGCCTGCTGCGTGAAGAACAGCAAACCCTGCCGACGCCGCAGCATTTGGCGCAGGCAGGTTTTGCGCCCTTTGCTCAGGACGCCAGCTCGGTCAGCCGGGGTGGTCACGCCTGGCAAATGCTCGGCGACAGCGCTTATTTCGGTCGCAGCGCAACGCCTGCGGTCGCCGGTTCATTCCTGATGCGCGTCAGCGCCGACCCGGACGCCGCGCCGGATATCTGGTTGAACCGTGGCGCAGAACTTACGCCCGCTCAGGATCTGTCCGACACGGCGCTGTCCGCCGCTGGCTGGAAACAGATCGTCGCGCAATACGACGCCGGGGTGACCCGCGAACATCGTCATTGACTCCTCGCCCCATTCGAGAGAAGACCGCTTGCCCATGTCCATTTCAGCTCCTCGCCGTCCGTTGTTACGCCTGTTTCTGCTTGGCCTTTGCGCCTGCCTGCTGAGCCCGCAGGCCAGCGCCGATCAAGCCAAGCGCCTGCGCATCGGCATCACCCTGCACCCTTATTACAGCTACGTCGCAAACATCGTCGGCGACAAGGCCGAGGTGGTGCCGCTGATTCCCGCCGGCTTCAACCCGCATGCCTATGAGCCGCGGGCCGAGGACATCAAACGCATCAGCGGGCTTGATGTGATTGTGCTCAACGGCGTCGGCCACGATGATTTTGCCGATCGCATGATCGCGGCCAGCGAAACACCCAACGTCAAGACCATCGAAGCCAATGAAAACGTTCCGTTGCTGGCGGCCACGGGCGTCGCGGCACGGGGTGCCGGCAAGGTGGTCAATCCGCATACGTTCCTGTCGATCAGCGCGTCCATCGCGCAGGTCAACAACATCGCCCGGGAGTTGGGCAAGCTTGATCCGGACAACGCCAAGGCCTACACGCAGAACGCCCGCGCCTATGGCAAACGCCTGCGGCAGATGCGCGCCGATGCCCTGGCCAAGCTGACGCAGGCACCAAACGCCGAACTGCGCGTCGCCACGGTACACGCGGCTTACGATTACCTGCTGCGTGAATTCGGCCTGGAAGTCACCGCCGTGGTCGAGCCGGCCCACGGCATCGAACCGAGCCCCAGCCAGTTGAAAAAGACCATCGATCAATTACGCGAACTCGACGTCAAGGTGATCTTCTCGGAGATGGATTTTCCCTCCAGCTACGTCGACACCATCCAGCGTGAATCGGGCGTGAAGCTGTACCCGCTGTCGCACATTTCCTACGGCGAATACACCGCCGACAAATACGAAAAGGAAATGACCGGCAACCTCAACACCGTGGTCCGGGCGATTCAGGAGTCGGGGGCATGACATCGAAAGAAACCCTCTCCCCGGAAAACACCGATTCCCCTGTAGGAGTGAGCCTGCTCGCGATAGCGGTGTGTCATTCAGCAATGATGTCGGCTGACCCGGCGCCATCGCGAGCAGGCTCACTCCTACAGGTTACGGGACCGGCGCTGGATTTTGCGCAGGTGAGCCTGACGCTGGGGCGCACCACCATTCTCGACAACGTGACTTTTCAGGTCCAGCCCGGCAGCATCCATGCGCTGGTCGGCCCCAACGGTGGCGGCAAGAGCTCGCTGATCAAGACCTTGCTCGGACAGATGCCGCATCAGGGCCAGCTCAGCCTGCACTGGCCCGGCGCGCCCGGCACCATTGGCTATGTGCCGCAAGCGCTGGAATTCGATCGCGGCCTGCCGATGACCGTCGACGATTTCATGGCCGCGATGTGCCAGCGTCGCCCGGCGTTCCTCGGCCTGAGCAAGCGTTATGCCGCCGCCATCGGTGAAGCGCTGGAGCGGGTCGGCATGCAGGACAAACGCAAACGCCGCATGGGCGCGCTGTCCGGCGGTGAACGCCAGCGCGTCCTGCTCGCCCAGGGGCTGATCCCGACCCCGCAGTTGCTGGTGCTCGACGAGCCGATGTCGGCCCTCGACGAAGCCGGCATTCAGGTGTTCGAACGCCTGCTCGGCGACTGGCGGGCAGCCGGGGTTACGGTGCTTTGGATCGAGCATGACCTGGAAGCGGTCGGGCGTCTGGCCGAGCGTGTCACCGGTCTCAACCGCCGCGTACTGTTCGATGCGACGCCGCAACAGGCACTGACCCCGGAGCGTCTGCTGAGCTTGTTTTCGACCCATCCACGGAGCGCTGCCTGATGAGTTACGAAGCCTTTCGATTGATGGTCCAGGGCTGGGCGTCTTCCGGATATCTGCCGGAAGCACTGGCTTACGGTTTTGTGGTAAATGCCCTGCTCGCGGGCCTGTTGATCGGCCCGGTGCTGGGCGGCCTCGGCACGCTGGTAGTGGTCAAGCGTTTCGCGTTTTTCTCTGAAGCGGTGGGCCATGCGGCGCTGACCGGTGTGGCCGTCGGCATTCTGCTCGGCGAACCCTACACCGGGCCGTACGGCAGCCTGTTCGGTTACTGCCTGCTGTTCGGCATCCTGCTCAACTACCTGCGCAACCGCACCGGCCTGGCGCCGGATACGCTGATCGGCGTATTCCTTTCGGTATCGCTGGCACTGGGCGCGAGCCTGCTGTTGATTCTCGCCGGCAAGATCAACGTGCACATTCTCGAAAACGTGTTGTTCGGCTCGGTACTGACGGTCAACGGCAATGACCTGGCGGTGCTGGCCATCGTCGGTTCGCTGGTCATGGCGCTGGCGTTGCCGTTGTATAACCGCATCATGCTGGCCAGTTTCAACCCGCAACTGGCAGCAGTGCGCGGCGTGGCGGTGAAAACCCTGGATTACCTGTTCGTGATTCTGGTGACACTGATCACCGTGGCCGCCGTGAAAGTCATCGGCGCGATTCTGGTCGGCGCACTGCTGGTGATTCCGGCTGCCGCGGCACGCTTGCTCAGCCAGTCGCTGAAAGGCTTTTTCTGGTGTTCGGTGCTGATTGCCACCGTCAGCACGTTGTGCGGAATTCTCGCGCCGATCGTGTTCGACCTGCCGATTCCGTCCGGCGCCGCGATCATTCTGGTTGCCGGCATTGCCTTCGCCCTCGCCGCCGTCGCGCGCGGCGTGGTCCCCAGCCTGAAAGGGAATCTTGGATAAATGGCTTTTTCATTGAAAGAACTGACGCTGGCCATCGTGCTGTGCGGCGCAATCTGCACCCCGCTGATGGCCGCTGACAGTGCTAAACCACTGCGAGTACTGGCCTCGTTGCCGATCACCTACGGCTTGGGTGAAGCGCTGCTCAAGGGCACCGAGGTCCAGCTCGAACGCGCGGCGCCGGCCAATCTGCCGGGCAGCCGCCAGACCGCCTATTTCACCGGACGCGGCGCACCGGCGCTGAGCAAACTGGCGACCGACGCCGACGCCGTGATCGGTGTGCGCTCGCTGTGGACCGATGATCCGCTGTACCCGATTGCCCGGCGCAGCAATATTCGTATCGTCGAGGTCGATGCCGCCCGCCCGGTCGACGGCGCCCTGCCGGGGATTGCCGTGCAGCCGGGCCTTCAGGTTGATGGCCTGAACAGTCAGCCATGGCTGGCGAGCAACAACATGGGGCGCATGGCGGACGTTGTGGCCGCCGATCTGGTGCGTCTGGCGCCGACTGCCAAACCGAAAATCGAAGCCAATCTGGCGGCGCTGAAACAGCGTTTGCTGAAACTCAGCGCCGACACCGAAGCACGTCTGGCCGAGGCCGATAATCTGAGCGTGATGAGCCTGAGCGATCATTTTGGCTATCTGATCGGCAGCCTCAATCTCGAACTGACCGGACAGGACCCGCGTCCTGATGCCGATTGGACGGCGCAAGATCTGAAAAAACTGACGGCGATGCTCAAGGACAATGACGTGGCGGTGGTGCTGCACCATCGCCAGCCCGCGGAGCCGGTGAAAGCGGCGATTGCCGCGTCCGGTAGTCGACTGGTGGTATTGAGCACGGATGCGGCGGATCCGCTGGCGGAACTGGAGGGGAATGTGGACCTGCTGCTCAAGGGGCTGAGCGGGGCGTAATCTCAGGCAACACCGCGTTATCGTTCTTCGCGAGCAGGCTCGCTCCCACAGTGAAATGCATTGCCAATGTGGGAGCGAGCCTGCTCGCGAAATGTCGGCACTGACGCTATCTATTTCCCGACAAAAAACCCGCTGACCATTACGGGTCCAGCGGGTTCTTTTTGCCCGGTCGCTTATTGTGCCGCGACTTGCGCTTCCATTTTCTGACGCAGGCTCAGCGGGCGCATGTCGGTCCACACTTCTTCGATGTAGGCCAGGCATTCCTTTTTCAGGCCGCTCTTGCCCACGGTGCGCCAGCCCTCTGGTACCGCTTTGTAATCCGGCCAGATCGAGTATTGCTCTTCGTGGTTGACCACGACCTGAAAGAGGATGTCCTCGCGGTCGAATACTGACGTCATGCTGGTTCTCCATCGTTGTATGGGGTGGCCGCACAAGGGGTGCAGCCGGGTATGTAGAAAGAACGTTCGGCGCGGCGAAAAATTTACAGCGCCGCAGTGGCCGCCGCCAACGCACGCCCGAAGATCTGCGCGACGCGGTCGATTTCCGTGGCGGTGATGACCAACGGCGGCAGGAAACGCACCACCGCGCCATGACGGCCGCCCAGTTCCAGGATCAAGCCGCGCTTGAGGCATTCGCGCTGAACCAATGGCGCCAGTCGGGCGAACGCCGGCGGATGGCCGAGCGCGTCCGGACTGCCGGTCGGGTCCACCAGTTCGATACCCAGCATCAGGCCCCGACCGCGGATATCGCCCAACTGCGGGAAGTCGCGTTGCAGGATGTGCAAATGCTCGCTCAATCGCTCGCCCATGGCCGCGGCGTGTTCGCAGACCTTGTGTTCGACCAGATAGCGCATCACCGCGGAGCCGGCGGCCATCGCCATTTGATTGCCGCGGAAGGTGCCCGCGTGGGCGCCCGGTTGCCAGGTGTCGAGCCAGTCGCGATACACCACCACCGCCAGGGGCAGGCTGCCGCCAATGGCTTTGGACAACACCACCACATCCGGAATGATGCCCGCATGCTCAAAGGCAAACATCTTGCCGGTACGGGCAAAACCGCTCTGAATCTCGTCGACGATCAGCGCAACGCCGGCCTTCTCGGTGATGCGGCGCAGGCCTCGCAACCACTCGATGTCGGCGGGAATCACGCCGCCCTCGCCCTGCACCGCCTCGACGATCACGGCGGCCGGCAGTTGCACGCCCGCTTCGGGATCGTTGAGCAGATTGTCCAGATAGCTCAGATTGGCTTTCACGCCCGCCGCGCCGCCGAGGCCGAACGGACAACGGTAGTCATACGGAAACGGCATGAACTGCACGCCATTGCTGAGCAAGGCACCCAACGGCTTTTTCGGCCCGAGACTGCCCATCAGGCTCAATGCGCCTTGGCTCATGCCGTGATAACCACCGGAAAACGACAGCACCGTACTGCGCCCGGTGGCGGTGCGTACCAGTTTCAGGGCCGCTTCCACGGCATCGGTGCCGGTCGGGCCACAAAACTGAATCTTTGCCTGCGCCGCCAGTTCCGCCGGAAGCAGCCCGAACAGGTCCTGGACAAACTGGTCCTTGACCGGCGTGGTCAGGTCGAGGGTGTGCAGCGGCAGCTCATCGGCCAACACTTGCTGGATGGCCGCGATGACTACCGGATGATTGTGGCCCAGCGCAAGTGTGCCGGCCCCGGCGAGGCAGTCGATGAACGTGCGCCCTTCGACATCTTCGACATACAAGCCCTTGGCCCGCTTGAGCGCCAGGGGAATGCGCCGCGGATAGCTGCGGGCGTTGGACTCCTGTCGACTCTGACGAGCCAGCAGCGGTGACTCATTGAACTGATACAGGGTTTCGGCCGGCGCCGGGACGAGCCGGGCCGACGATTGTTCGATAAGGCTGGTGGCGACTGACATCTCTCGACCCCTCAATTCGCTATGGATAGTGACCAAAACAGCACACCGGACAGGTGCGCGTTCCGGTCGCGGGGCGCACTTGCAGGTTTTCCTGTTCTGGAAACGCTTAAGCGCGATGCGGATTTACACCCTTGATCGAGTTGTCAGTCCGGTGACAGCAAAGACTTGTGCAGCGGCACGGTCTGCGAGTCGGACGTAAAGGCTGGCGATGCCTGTTGATAGCCCAGATGCCGGTAGAACGGCTCGGCAGTTCGGGAGCTGTTGAGATGGAAATGCTGCACACCGCGAATCCGCAGCCAACCCTCGAGGCTCTGCATCAGCGCCCGGCCGACGCCTCGCCGGAAGGATTCCGGCTGCACGTAACACAGTGAGATTTTGCCACCGGCCTCGGCCATGCCGACACCGACCGGTTTTTCTTCAAGCAAAGCGAGACAAAGATAAAAGTCTGGGTCGGCAAGCCGGCCACTGATGAAATCGACAGAGGACTGACTGACCCAGTCGCTGACGAGCAGAGGGTCGTTTCGGTGATCGAACGCGCAACCAATGCGGATCGAACGCTCGATGATACGGTTGATGATGCCGGTGTCGGCCAGCGTGGCCGAACGTATGCAAACGAGTGCTTCCATGGCGCAGTTCCCTCAATCCATTGAGTCAAGGCTGGGTTGACCTTAGCCCCAACCCTGGCGGATAGCGAACGCCGAGAAGTTACATTTGATGTGCCAGAACACGAAACTTTGGTAGGAGTGAGCCTGCTCGCGATAGCGTTCCGTCATCAATCAACTTGTCAACTGACATGACGCTATCGCGAGCAGGCTCACTCCTACAAGGGAGTTGTGGTGGATTCAGCCGGCTTGCAACGGCATCGTCAACTCGACCCGCAGGCCATCCGGGCGGCTGTCGAAATGCAAGGCACAGTCACAACGCTGAACGATCGCCTGCACGATCGCCAGCCCCAGGCCGCAGCCGGTGCTTTGGCCATTGCGCCAGAAGCGCTGGGTCAGATGTTGCAGATCGTCAGGCGCGATACCCGGGCCATGGTCGCGCACAACAAAACGCACGCGATTGCCGATGGTTTCCAGTGTGACCTCGACAGCACAGTCTTCAGGCGTATGGCGCAGTGCGTTATCGAGCAGATTACGCAACGCCGCAATCGCCAGCACGGCGGGCATCTGCAGCGGCGCGGCGGACAGATCATCTGGCACCTGCAGTCTGATCCGCAGTCGCGCACCGCCCGTCGCGTCCTGAATCGCCAGCCGGGCGACTTGTTCGGCGCTGTATTGCGAGCCGTCATCGAACGACAGGCTGCCCTCGACTCGCGCCAGCAACAGCAATTGCTCCAGGGTTCGGTGCAGACGGTCAGCGCCCTCTTCCGCCCGCGCCAGCGATTGATCGCGGGCGCTGCCATCGGTCATGCGCGCCACTTGCAAATGGGTTTTGATGGCCGTCAGCGGACTGCGCAGCTCATGCGCCGCGTCACCGGTCAGGCGGCGTTCACGCTCGATGGTCTTGCCAATACGCTGGAACAATTGGTTCTGGGTTTCGAGCAACGGTTTCAGTTCGCTGGGGAACGCCTGCAACTGCAACGGTTCAAGGGAGTCGGCGTTGCGCCGCATCAACGCCTCACGCAGGCGATTGAGCGGAGCCAGCCCTTGTCCGATGCCCAGCCATAACAGGCACAGGCAGCCCAACAAGGCGACGCCGACCGGTACCGAGGCGGCGAGCAGAATCGACATGTTCAGCGCCTCGCGCTCGATCTGCCGGTCCGCCGTGGTGATGCGCACATCGCCCCGGGCCAGGGTGAAACTGCGCCACGGCGCGCCGTCGATGATTTGATCGTGGAAGCCCATTTTCTCGGCTTCCAGCGCTTGCTCGGGGTTGTTGTGGCTGCGTGCGAGAATTTCCCCGCGCAGGGAACTGACCTGGCAGGCCATGCCACCGGGAACATTGAGTTGTTCGGCACTGAAGTGGGTGCCCTCGCCTTTGCTCGGCAGCGTCGGCAGTTGTTCGAGCAACCCGGCGACCATACGCGCCGAGGCCACCAGCCGCTGGTCGAGGGAAAACATCATCTGGTTGCGCAGATCGCTGAGCATCCACGCCGCCGCCAGCGCCCAGATCAGCGCAAACGCGGCGCCGAGGGTCAGGCTCAGACGCAGGCGCAGACTCATCATTTGCCTTGATCCCCGCCGTCGGCCGGGCCGAGGCGATACCCCAGCCCGCGCACGGTTTCGACGATGCCTTTGCCAAGTTTGCTGCGCAGATGATGGATGTGCACGTTGAGGGCGTTGCTTTCCAGCTCATCGTTGAAACCATAGACGCTGTCTTTCAACTGCTCGGTGGACAGTACTCGACCACGATTGTGCAGCAGTGCCTGCAACAGTGACTGCTCGCGGCGCGACAGGTCCACGGGCTGCCCGGCCAGCGTGGTTTCGCGGCTGCTCGGGTCGTACGTCAGCGCGCCATGCTCGATCAGGTTGACGCTGCGCCCGGCAACCCGGCGCAACAGGGTTTGCAAGCGGGCGAACAGTTCGCGCAGGTCGAACGGCTTGAGCAGGTAGTCGTCGGCACCGGCCTGCAAGCCATCGACGCGGTCGGTGACCGAATCGCGTGCGGTCAGGATCAGCACCGGGATCTCCAGGCCAGAGTGACGCAACTGTTGCAGCAGCTTGAGCCCGTCCTCGTCCGGCAGGCCCAGGTCAAGCACCATCACGTCGAATTCCGCGACCTTGAGCATCGCCCGCGCCTTGGACGCCGTGTTGACGTGCTCGACAGTCAAGCCCTGGGCGGTGAGGCCGGCGACGATGCCACTGGCGATCAGCTCATCGTCTTCGCAAACCAGTACGTGCATGGGTGCTCCGTGAGAAAAATGGCGAGTGAAGCAGGCGAGGATTAAGGGGCAATTATGGCCATGCGCGACAGTCACGGGAAGTCGGTTAAACATTCCGACCACTTCCAGGCGACGGGAAACCCGGGGTAGCGACGGTCGAAACATTCGCCAAGCTAAAGGCGTCTTCAGAAACAATTCATCGCTTTGTCTACGAATGCGTCGTCACTTACTTTGAATCGGGCAACTTCGCCAACCGTCTAAATGGACTTTGGAAACATGACCGAATTAAAAAACTTTGTCGCCGTCGACTGGCACTCCGGCCCCGACCGTATTTATTTCTTCTTCAAGGATACTGACACTTACTCCCGATTCAATATCGGCGACAACATTGTCCCCGGTAACTATCCCACCAAGACAGCAGGCCACTGGGACAGTTTCAGCCCTTTTACCCAACACCTGCGCTTTGGCCTGACCACCACTTCGTTCGGCTGGAACGTCGATAGCGATGAAGACATTGCCTGGTTCTTCTTCTACCAGGGAACAACCCCGATGGTCTGTAAATATGATCAGGACACTGACAAAGTTGCCGCTTTCCATAAGGTCGCCGATTCGATCTGGAAGCCGATCCTGCCGTATTTCGATAAGATTATCGCTGGCACCTGGTTTCAATTGACCGGTCATCCGTTCCTGTTTCGCTTCATTCTCAATGACGGGCACTACTTGTCGTTCAATTACAAAGCTAAGACTCTGACTCGCAACCCCTTCGGCGACTATCAATTGGGGGCATTAAAACCCTACAAGGACCGAATCATCACCGCCGCCCAGAATGACCGGACATTTGCCGACAGTTACTGGTATATCTTCCTGACCCATAATCAATATCTGACTTACAACATCCAGTCGGATCGACTGGTTGCCGGTCCGAAAACCGTTACGGAAGGTAATTGGCCCGGGCTGTTGCGCGGCTGATTGGCCAATCATGGAGGGGCTAGTAGGATACGGTTAATTATCGGTTAATCGCCGCCGCCCATTCTGCACCCACTTGCACAGGGACAAGGCTCCTCCATGCGTCGTTTTTTTCTGTTGTTTGCTCTGCTGATCTCCGGTCTGGCCCAGGCCGGAAACAATCCCTTTGAGACGAAACCGGACTTTTTGCCAGTCGACAAGGCATTCGTACTCACCTCCGAACGGCTGGAGTCCGGCGAGACCCAAGTGTTCTGGCAAATCGCCGATGGCTATTACCTGTATCAGAAGCGTCTGAAATTCGATGGGCTGACGCCCGCACAACAGCCGACATTGCCTGCGGGCGAATCCCATAGCGATGAGTTTTTTGGCGAGCAACCGGTCTATCGACAAGGCCTGGAAGTGAAAATCCCGGCTGCAGCCACGGGGCAAATCAAGGTCAGCTATCAGGGCTGCGCGGATGCGGGACTGTGTTACCCGCCGCAAACCCGGGTGATTGATCTGGGCGGCACAACGGCGCAGGCCGACAATGCTCAAGCGCCGGATCAGGCCCTTGCCAGCAGTCTGCAACAACGGGCGTTGGGCTGGAGCCTGCTGGTGTTTTTCGGCCTTGGCCTGCTGTTGGCATTCACCCCGTGTTCCTTGCCGATGTTGCCGATTCTGGCCGGCATGATTGTCGGCAGCGGTGCCACACCCCGTCGCGGTTTCGCCCTGGCCAGCAGCTATGTGGTCTGCATGGCGCTGGTGTATGCGGCAATGGGCGTGATCGCCGCACTGCTTGGGGCAAACCTGCAGGCCTGGCTACAGAATCCGTGGTTGCTTGGTGCCTTCGCCGCCGTATTCGTGATACTTGCCCTGCCGATGTTCGGCTTCTTCGAGCTGCAATTGCCCGTGGCCCTGCGTGACCGACTGGAACACGCCTCGCGCAGCCGCAGCGGCGGCAGTCTGATTGGCGCCGGTGTGCTCGGTGCGTTGTCCGGTCTGCTGGTCGGCCCGTGCATGACTGCGCCGCTGGCCGGAGCATTGCTTTATATCGCGCAGAGCGGAAACGCCGTGCACGGCGGCTTTATTCTGTTTGCGCTGGGCATCGGTATCGGTGTGCCCCTGTTGTTATTGGTGACGGTCGGCAATCGTTTTCTGCCCAAGCCCGGCGCCTGGATGAATCTGCTCAAAGGCGTGTTCGGCTTCCTGTTCCTCGCCACTGCGTTGCTGATGCTGCGCCCGGTACTGGACGCTTCGTTGTGGCTGGGTCTGTGCGGTGCACTGCTGTTGATCGCCGCTTTCTGCGCCTGGAAACAGTCCGAAGGTTTTGGCCGGGTTGCCCAGTTATTCGGCGCCAGTTCGCTACTGCTCGGGTTGTGGGGCAGTCTGCTGGTGATCGGCGCGGCGGGCGGCAGCGATGATCCCTATCAACCGCTGCAGGTTTACAGTGCCGGTCGCGCCAGCACGGCGGCACCATCAGGTCACGAGGCGTTTACCACGATCAACGACCCGGTGGCGTTGCAACGCGAACTCGACGCTGCCAAGGCGCAGGGCCAGTGGGTCCTGCTCGACTACTACGCCGATTGGTGTGTGTCGTGCAAAGTCATGGAAAAACAGGTCTTCGGCCAAGCCAAGGTGATGCAGGCGTTGAACGATGTACGGCTGCTGCGCCTGGATGTCACCGCCGACAACGCCGCCAGCCGTGAACTGCTCGGTCGTTACAAAGTGCCGGGACCACCGACTTTCATCTGGATCGGCACGGATGGCGAAGAGCGGCGCAGCCAGCGCATCACCGGCGAAGTCGATGCCGAGGCGTTTCTGCAACGCTGGACCACTACCCGAGACGCCAATTAATGCTGACTTTCACCCTCGGCACCTTCGCCATCGCACTTAACCACCTGCTGCTGATCAGTGCCCTGGCGCTGGCGACGTTTGTCGGCTGGCGGGCGGCCAAACGTGGCGGCGAGAATCCCGAGTCGGCGCTATTCAGCCTGTTTCTGCTGGGCATGCTCGCGGCGCGCATTGCGTTTGTGCTGATGTACTGGCCGCACTACCGCAATGACCCCTGGCAGATCATCGACCTGCGCGACGGCGGTTTCCTCGCCTGGCCGGGGGTGATCGTGCTGCTGCTCGCAGCCCTCTATCGCGGTTGGCGGCGTCCGGGCTTGCGGCGACCGCTGGGCTTTGGCGTGGTCAGCGGCGTGGCCTTCTGGTTGCTGGCAACCCTGTCGCTGAACATTTACGAACAGGGCACGCGCCTGCCGGAAATCTCACTGCGCAACGCCGCCGGAGAAACGGTAAAACTCAGCGATTATCAGGGCGGCCCGTTGGTCATCAACCTGTGGGCCACCTGGTGCCCACCGTGCCGGCGCGAAATGCCGGTGCTGGAAAACGCCCAGCAGCAGCGTCCGGACCTGACCTTCCTGTTCGTCAATCAGGCCGAAAGCATGCAAAGCGTGGCGACGTTCCTCGAAACCCAGGGTCTGAGCCTGAACAACGTGTTGTTCGATCGTGGCGGTCGACTCGGCCAGGCCGTCGGCTCCATGGCGCTGCCGACTACGCTGTTCTACAGTCCCGACGGCCGCCTGCTGTCCAGCCACTTGGGCGAATTGTCCAACGCCAGTCTGGCACGCGCCCTGGAAAATTTCGGCGAACCGAACCTGAATTCAAACCCGGCCGCTGCACCGGCCACCTCTGCAAGGAAACTCCCATGCCCCGCCTCCGCCACCTGCTGACGCTGACTCTGGGCAGCGCACTGCTGCACTTGCCGTCGGTGCAGGCTGCTGAAGAATTGCCCGCCGCGATCAAGCAGATCGAAGCCAAGGGCGCAAAAATCGTCGGCCAGTTCGACGCGCCCGACGGCCTGCGCGGTTATGCCGCGCAATATCAGAACCGCGGGATGGCGCTGTACCTGACGCCGGATGGCAAGCACGTAATGGTGGGCAATCTGTACGACGCCGATGGCAAGGACTTGAGCAGCGAACCGCTGCAAAAACTGGTCTACGCGCCGATGGCCAAGGAAGTCTGGGCCAAGTTCGAAGCCAGCAACTGGATTCAGGACGGCAACAAGGACGCGCCACGCACCGTGTATCTGTTCAGCGACCCGAACTGTCCGTACTGCAACGTGTTCTGGGAACAGGCGCGGCCCTGGGTCAAGGCCGGCAAGGTGCAGCTGCGCCACATCATGGTCGGGATCATCCGCGAAGACAGCCCGGGCAAATCGGCGGCGCTGCTGGCAGCGAAAGATCCGGCCAAGGCGCTGGAGGATCACGAAAAGGCTGGCAAGGGCAGCTCACTCAAAGCTCTGAAGGATATTCCGGTGGCGGTGCAGACCAAGCTCGCGGCGAATATGCAACTGATGGAAGACCTGGAGTTACAGGCCACGCCGGCAATTTTCTACATGGACGGCAAGGGTGAGCTGCAACAGCAGCAAGGGGCGCCGACGCCGGAGAAGCTGGTGAAGATTCTGGGGCCCAAATAGTTTTCCGTTGCCTGAACCGGCCCCTTCGCGAGCAGGCTCGCTCCTACAGGTGAACATATTCCAATGTGGGAGCGAGCCTGCTCGCGAATGAAGCTACTCGGTCTAACGGTTGCACTCGCTCAGAAAGGCCAGCAGCGCCTCAGTGACAAACTCTGGATTCTCCAGATTGGAAATATGCCCCGCCTCCGGCACCAGCACACACGGACAGCCGATCAGTTCAGCCATTTCCCGGGCTTCCGACGGCGGGCGTGGCTTGTCCTGATCGCCGCACAGCACCAGCGCGGTCGCGGCATTCAACTCGCCCAGACGCGGCAACAGATCATCACGGCCAAAGGTGATGCGCCCCATCGGCACGATGCTTTCGCGCAGCCGATCGGATGAGTAAGCCGCGAGTTTCGCGCGAAAATCCTGATACAGCGCCGACTGCGGATCGATGCCCGGGCGGAAAAAGATCGGCACGACAATGTCGAGCAGTTGCTCGGAGATTTCTCCGCTGTCTTCGATTTGCTTGAACAGCGAGAAGTAATACTGACGGGTGGGTTCCGGCTCGACACCGACGTAAGTGTCCATCAGCACCAGACCGGTTAGACGCTGCGGCGCGGACAGTGCCAGGCGAACGCCCCACATGCCGCCGACCGACAGCCCGACCAGCGTGACGCGGTCAATGCTCAGGTGATCGAGCAAGGCCTGCGCCTGACGGGCGATGTCATCCAGCGATGCAGTCCCTTCAGGCAGCCGTCCCGACTCACCGTGCCCCCACAGATCCAGCGCAATCACGCGATAGTGCGGAGTGAGTGCGGCGATCTGCGGCGCCCACATGGCCTGGTCCCACAAATAACTGCCGGCCAGCAACACGGCCGGGCCGGTGCCTTGATCAATGTAGTGCAGCGCTTGTCCGTCAACCGTGAAAAAAGGCATCGACCACCTCCTGTGAGAAAAAACAGAACCGGCAGACTGAGCTGCCGGTTGGTGATCGTCAAGGGTGGAAATGTACTGACATTTACCTGTTGATTTGTGTTGAATCCGCCTGCTCGCGATGAGGCCAATAAAAACACTAGAGAACTACAACCCCTCCAGCTCAGCCATCAGATCATTCAGCCGGTCGACCTTCTCCTCGGTGATATCACTGGCCGCCAGGCCAGCAATGTACTCGGCCAATTCCTCCACCGTGCTGCACTCGAACATCGCCCGCAGCGGCACATCGCGTTGCAGGGTTTTCTGCACCCGTGAGGCGATCTGCGTGGCCAGCAGCGAGTGCCCGCCCAGCTCGAAGAAGTTATCGCGCACGCCAACCTTCTCGACTTTCAGCACTTCGGCCCAGATACCGGCCAGGGTCTGTTCGAGGTCGCTGCGCGGGGCCAGGTAATCCTGGCTTTGCAACTGCCCGATCTCCAGCGTTGGCAAGGCCTTGCGGTCCAGTTTGCCGTTAGCGTTGAGCGGCAGCTGCGGCAACCACAGCCAGTGCAACGGCACCATGTATTCAGGCAGTTCGGCGCGCAGACGCTGTTTGATGCTTTCCAGGCTTTGGCCCGGATCGAGTGCAGAATCCGCAGCGACCAGATAGCCGACCAGATGCTTGCCATTGACGCCTTCCTGCACGCCGACCGCAGCATCACGCACTGGCGGTTGTTCATGCAGGCGCGCTTCAATTTCACCCAGCTCGATCCGGTAACCGCGAATCTTCACTTGGTGGTCGACTCGGCCGACGTATTCCAGCACGCCATCGCTGCGCCGCCGCGCCAGGTCGCCGGTGCGATACAGGCGTTCGCCCGGTGCGCCGAACGGGTTCGGTACAAACACCGGAGCGGTACGCAGTGGGTCGCTGACATAACCGCGACCAACGCCTGTGCCCGCCACGCACAACTCACCCACCGCACCCAACGGCACCAGCTCCAGTGCGCCATCGAGCAGATACAAAACGTTGTTGTCAGTCGGCGTGCCGATCGGCAAATAACTGCCGCGCGTCGAAGCCCTGTCGACCCGGAAGAAAGCCACGTCGTCCGAACATTCCGCCGGGCCGTAAGCGTTGACCAGACCGATATCCGGGTAACGCAGCAGCCATTGATGCGCCAGCTCCGGCGGCATGGCCTCCCCGGTCGGCAGCATCCAGCGCAGGCCGTCGAGGCTCAGGCGTTCGGAGGCAAGCATGCCCTGAATCAGCGACGGCACACTCTCCAACACGGTGATGCCCTGTTCTTGCACATGCGTCAGCAAACCTTGCGGATCGTGGGCGATGGCGTTCGGCACAATGTCCACACGCGCGCCGAACAGCGGCGCGGCGAGGAACTGCCAGACCGAAATATCGAAGCTTTGCGAGGCGGTCTGGGCAATGACATCCGCATCGCTCAGATTCAGATAAGGCACCTTGCTCAACTGGTTGTTGAGCATGCCGCGCTGCTCGACCATCACGCCTTTTGGCAGGCCGGTCGAACCCGAGGTGTAGATCACATAGGCGAGATTGTCCGGGCCGCTGTGAATACCTGGATTGTGCGTCGCGGCGACCGAGGCTTGTATCTCTTCCCATATCAGCAGGCGCGGACGGTTGGAACAGCCAAACGCTTCCAGCAAAGTCTGCGCCTGGTCACGGCAGGCTGCGCTGCACACGAGCAACGGCGTGCGGCTCAGCTCGATGATGCGGCTCAGGCGCTGGCTCGGCAGGCCGGGATCCAGCGGCAGATAACCGGCACCGGCCTTGAAGCTGCCGATAATCATGCCGAGCAAATCGAGGTTGCGCTCGGCGAGCAAGGCTACCGGTTGATCCATCCGCACCCCGGCCGCGACCAATGCATGGCCGAGACGGTTGGCATTGTGGTTCAGCTCGGTATAGCTCAATTGCTGGTCAAGGCAACTGGCAGCAATGCGCTGCGGGTGCTGCTCCACCTGTGCTTCAAACAGCGCAGCGTAGCTCTGCTCCAGCGGATAGTCGTGGCTGCTCTGGTTGCAACCGTTCAGCAGGAAGCTTTTCTCCTCATCGCCCAGCAGCGGCAGATCGTCCATGTCGCCATGGAAGCCGTCGACCAGTGCCAGCAACAGTCGCTTGAATTCGCCGAGCATGCGCTCGACCGTCGACTCGTCGAAGTAACGCTGGTCATACGATAAATGCAGGCCCAGGTCATCGCCCGGATAGCACACCGCCGTCAACGGGAAGTTGGTGTGGGTGCGACCCGAATCCGACGTCGCGTCAAGGCTCTGCGCACGATCCAGTACCGAGACTTCGACCGGCGCGTTTTCGAAGACGAACAGGCTGTCGAACAGCGGCTGGCCTTTCGGCAGTTCGCTCTGTTCCTGAATGTTCACCAGCGGCAGGTATTCGTATTCGCGCAGTTGCATGTTGCTGTCGAGCAGAGCGTTGAGCCACTGCCGCACGCTGCTGCGTTGATCGTCCTCGGGCATCTTCACCCGCAGCGCAATGCTGTTGATGAACAGGCCGACGGTGCGCTGCATTTCTGGCATGTCTACCGGACGTCCGGCCACTGTCACACCGAATAGCACGTCGCGATCACCGCTCATACGCCGCAGCACCAGCGCCCACGCCGCCTGGGCGAAGGTGTTGACCGTCAGTTGATGGGCCTGCGCCAGTTCACGCAAACGCACACCGTCTTTGACATCGAGGCGGGTGTAGCAGTCGCCGACGATCATGCCGCCGCTTTCACCGGCGTGTTCACGCAGGAACGGACGATCACTCGGGATCGGCGTGGTGCGTTCGAAGCCTTGCAGGTTCTGTCGCCACCACTGCCGCGCCTCGGTCAGGCTCTGGCGTTGCAGCCAGCCAATGTAGTCACGGTAACGCGGCGGCACGCTCAACTGGGCTTCGCGACCTTCGCCGAGGGCGGTGTAGATCTCGAAGAAATCGTTCATCAGCAGCGAGCGACACCAGGCATCGATGAGGATGTGGTGGTTACTCATCATGAACCAGTAGCGCGCCGCGCCGACCTTGATCAGGCGCAGGTGGAACGGCGCTTGATTGAGCAGATCGAAACCGGCCTCGCGCTCGCTTTTCAGCAGCGCTTGCAGCTTCGGTTCCTGCTCGGTTGCGGCGATGGCGCTCCAGTCCAGAGACTCGATCGGCGTGCGCCCCGGCGTGTGAATCACTTGCAGCATGTCTTCGCCGACGTTCCAGCAGAACGAGGCACGCAATGCTTCATGACGGGCGACCACCGCTTGCCAGGCCTGGGCGAAACGTTCGGGGTCGAGTTCGCTGTTGATACGATAGCGATCCTGCATGTAGTACAGACCGGTACCCGGTTCGAGCAAGGTGTGCAACAACATGCCCTCCTGCATCGGCGTCAGCGGATAGACGTCTTCGATGTGCGCGGCGGGCACCGGCAGGGCATCGAGTTGCGCCTGGGTCAGCTTCGCCAGAGGGAAGTCCGACGGCGTCAGGCCACCGGCTTCGTCTTGCAGGCAATGTTCGATCAGGCTTTGCAGTTCGCCGAGGTAAGCCTCGGCAAGATCGCTGATCGTCTGCTCAGCGTAGCGCTCGGCGCTGAAGGTCCAGCGCAGCAGCAATTCGCCGCCGTAGACCTGACTGTCGATACTCAGCTCGTTCGGCAAAGGCGCTTGCGGATCATGGGCCGCGCCGCTTGGCTCATCCACAGGGCGGAACAATGCGTCGTCGCCGAAGCTCTGGTCGAACTGGCCCAGGTAGTTG
The DNA here is from genome assembly GCF_014268545.1 of Pseudomonas sp. SWRI81. Lineage (NCBI taxonomy): Bacteria > Pseudomonadati > Pseudomonadota > Gammaproteobacteria > Pseudomonadales > Pseudomonadaceae > Pseudomonas > Pseudomonas sp. SWRI81. The sequence goes on along the minus strand of NZ_JABWQS010000004.1, from coordinate 170,460 downwards.
AAGGTGACTGGCGCGTTCGCCAGCGCTGCCATTTGCTGGCGACTGGCGTCATCGGCCAGATAGCGCAGCACGCCATAACCCAGGCCTTTGTGCGGCACCGCGCGCAGTTGCTCCTTGATTGCCTTGATCGAAGCGCCCTGCCCGGCGGCTTCTTCGATGGCGTGCGGGGTCAGGCGTAGCGGGTAAGCGCTGGTAAACCAGCCAACGGTGCGGGTCAGGTCGATCTCGTCGAACAGGGTTTCGCGGCCGTGGCCTTCCAGTTGAATCAGGGCCGATGACTGGCCGCTCCAGCGGCACAGCACGCGCGCCAGTGCGGTCAGCAGCAAGTCGTTGACCTGAGTGCGGTAAGCGCTCGGCGCCTGTTGCAGCAACTGCCGGGTGCGCTCGGCATCGAGACGCACGCTGACGGTTTGCGCGTTGCGATTGTGTTGCCCGCCTTGTGGGTTTTCGCACGGCAGATCGGCGCTCGGACCGGCCAGTTGCGCTTGCCACCAGTTCAGCTCTTCACGCAGTGATTCGCTGCCGGCGTAGGCTTGCAAACGCGCGGCCCAGTCCTTGAAGGCACTGGTCTTGGCCGGCAGTTTTACCGCTTGCCTGGCGTCGAGCTGGCGATAGGCAGTTTGCACATCGTCCAGCAGCACACGCCACGACACGCCATCGATAACCAAATGGTGGATAGCGAAAAACAGCCGTTGCTGATCATCCGCGCCGTGGACCAGCACTGCGCGCAGCAGCGGACCGTTTTGCAGGTGCAGACTGCGTTGCGCGTCGGCGAACAAGGCTTCGCACTGGTCCATCGAATCGACGCTCAATTGCCAAAGAACGTCTGCATCGGTCAGCGTTTGATGCGTCGCTTGCCAAGCGTCATTGACTTCGCTGAAGCGCAAACGCAACGCGTCGTGTTGTTCGATCACGGCCCGCAAGGCCTGCTGCAAACGCTGCGGCTCAAGGATCACGGTCGGTTTTAGCAACAACGCCTGGTTCCAGTGCTGACGCTGGGGAATCTCGGTATCGAAGAACCAGTGTTGAATCGGCGTCAGGCGCGAGTCGCCGCCCACCAGACCTTGTTCGGCGCTCACCTGCTGCGTGCGGCTGGCGACAGCGGCGAGGGTCTGCACGGTCTGATGCTGAAACAGATCGCGCGGGCTGAAGTGAAAGCCCTGCTGGCGTGCGCGGCTGACCACCTGAATCGACAGAATCGAGTCGCCGCCCAGTTCAAAGAAATTGTCGTTCAGCCCCACCTGTTCGACGTTGAGCACCTCGCACCAGATCTGCGCCAGCGCCTGCTCCATCTCGTTACTCGGCGCTACGTAATCCTGACGATTGAGTTTCGGATCCGGTGCCGGCAACGCGCGGCGGTCGAGTTTGCCGTTGGCGGTGAGCGGCATGCTCGCCAGCAGAATCAGGTGCGTCGGCACCATATAGTCCGGCAGTTGTGCCTTGAGGTGCGACTTGAGGGTTTCGCGCAGTTCAGCCTGTTGCGCTTCGCTGTGTTCGGCGACTTCGGTCGCCAGGTAGCCAACCAGTTGCTTGCCGCTCGGCGCCTCAAGCGCCAGTACCACCGCTTCGCGGATCGACGGGTGATCGAGCAGACGCGTTTCGATTTCGCCCAGTTCGATGCGGAAACCACGGATTTTCACCTGATGGTCAATCCGCCCCAGGTACTCGACCAGACCGTCGGCACGCTGGCGCACGAGATCGCCGGTGCGGTACATGCGCCCGCCGTCAGCAGCAAACGGATCAGCGACAAAACGCTCGGCAGTGATGCCGGGACGGTCGTGATAACCCTGCGCCAGACCGGCGCCACCGACGAACAATTCACCGGTCGCGCCTTGCGGCACCAGGGCCAGATCGGCATCGAGAATATAGGCGACGCGCGCGCCGATCACACTGCCGATCGGCACGCTGCCAGCGCCCTCTTCCAGCACGTCCGGGGCCAGACTGGCCAGCGGCATGACCACGGTTTCCGTCGGCCCGTAGGCGTTGAGAAACGCCGTCGGTTGGAAGGCTGCGCGAATCCGTTGCAGATGTTCACCGGTCAACGCTTCGCCGCCGGTGATGATCATCCGCACCGGCAGGACCTGGTTCTGCGAGGCGAGGAATTGCGCGAGCTGGCTGCCGTAGCTCGGGGTGAAACCGAGGACGTTGATTTGATGGGTACGGATCAAGCCGCAGATTTCTTCGGCATCCCACTGACCCTGCGCACGCAGCACCACCTGCGCACCACTGAGCAGCGGCACCAGCAGACGCTCGGTGGCGGCGTCGAAGTTGATCGAATAGAAGTGCAGTTCGCAGTCGTCCGGGCGCATGGCGAAACGCTCGATCACCGCTTGGCAATGCATGGCGATCTCGCCGTGGGAAACCACCACGCCTTTTGGTTTGCCGGTCGAGCCCGAGGTGTAAATCAGGTAAGCCTGATGCTGCGGCAGGCTGATGAATGGCAGCTCGCCGGCCGGGTAATCGGCCAGTGCCGCGCGGTCGTCTTCCAGGCACCAGCGCGCCACACCTGGCGGCAACTCACCGAGGGCCTGGAACATCGCTCGGTCACTGAGCAGCAAACTAATGCGGCTGTCTTCGATCATGTAATGCAGGCGGTCGAGCGGGTATTCCGGATCCAGCGGCACATAGGCGCCGCCAGCCTTGAGAATCGCCAACAGGCCGATGACCATTTCCAGCGAACGCTCCAGCGCCAGACCGACGCGCACCTGCGGGCCGACGCCGCGCTCGCGCAGCGCCCAGGCCAGACGATTGGCGCGGGCGTCGAGTTCGGCATAGCTCAGGGTCTGCCCGGCGAAGGTCACGGCCGGTGCGTCTTTGCGCGACAGCGCCTGCTCGGCAAACAGATGATGGACGCACTGATCGAGACGATGCACGCCCGGCTCGACGCCAAGGCTGTCGAGCAGTTGCTGTTGTTCCGGCGCATCCAGCAGCGGCAGTTCGCTGAGGCGTTGCTGCGGATCGGCGATCAGCGCTTGCAGCAGGTTGCACCAGTGTCTGGCCATGCGCGCAATGGTCGGTTCGTCGAACAGATCGGTGCTGTAGGTCAGGCAGCAACCGAGGCGATGATCCAGGTCGGTGACTTCCAGATTGAGGTCGAACTTGGTCGCCCGCGCATCGTTGGCCAGGTACTCGACCGTCATGCCGGCCAACGTCCGGCTCTGCTGGAATTCCCAGCGCTGCACATTGCACATCACTTGGAACAGCGGGTTGTAAGCGGCGCTGCGCGGTGGCTGCAAGGCTTCAACCAAATGATCAAACGGTAGATCTTGATGCGACTGGCCTTCGATAACCGTATGGCGCACCTGCTCGAACAGTTCACCCACCGACATCTGCCCGTCGAGCTGGCAACGCAGCACCTGGGTATTGAGGAACGCACCGATCAGCCCTTCGCTTTCCGGGCGAATGCGGTTGGCCACCGGCGCGCCGATGCGCAGATCGGTCTGGCCGCTGTAGCGGTAAAGCAGCGTGGCGAGCGCGGCGGTCATGGTCATGAACAGGGTCAGACCGTGCTGCGCGTTGAAGGCACGAACCCGCGCGGCGAGTTCATCGCTCAGATCAAAGCGGAACAGTTCGCCCTGATGACTTTGCACCGGTGGACGCGGTCGGTCGCCCGGCAGCTCCAGCAGAGGATGTTCATGGCCCAGTTGCGCGGTCCAGTAATCGAGTTGCCGTTGACGCTCGCCGGATTCCAGCCACTGGCGCTGCCAGACGCTGTAATCAAGGTACTGCACCGGCAACGGTTGCAGCGGCGAATCGCGCTCATCGACGAACGCTTCGTACAGCGCGCTGAGTTCGCGGGCGAAAATATCCATCGCCCAGCCTTCGGTGACGATGTGGTGCAAAGTCAGAACGAAGTAATGCTCCTGCTCGGCAGTCTTCACCAGACAGGCGCGCAGCAGCGGACCGGTTTCCAGGTCGAACGGCTGGTGCGCTTCTTCGTCGGCCAGGTGCTGGACGCTCTGCTCACGCACTTCGAGCGGCAATCGGGAGAAATCTTTCCAGCCCATGCGCACGCCCGTCTCGGCATGCACGTGCTGACGAGCAACGCCATCGATGCTGGGGAACGTCGTGCGCAGGGTTTCGTGACGCAGGATCAGCGCCTGCAACGCCGCCTCGAAATGCTCGACATGCAGCACGCCACGCAGGCGCGCCATACCGCCGACGTTATAGGCCGGGCTGTCCGGTTCCATTTGCCAGAGGAACCACATGCGCTGTTGCGAATACGACAACGGCACCGCTTGGCGGCGGTCGACTTTGCCGATCGGCAGTTGCTGGTTGGTGCGGCCGCTGGCCTGGATCAGGCGGATCTGTTCGGCGTAATCGCCGAGTTCGCTGTGCTCGAACAACGTGCGCAGAGGCAACTCGACGTCACAGGCCTGACGGCTGCGGGAGATGATTTGCGTGGCCAGCAGCGAATGACCGCCGAGGGCGAAGAAGTCGTCACGCAGGCCGACCTGGGCCAGGCCGAGCACTTCGCGCCAGATCGCGGCGATCTGTTGCTCCAGCGCGGTAACCGGTTCGACATGCTCACGCACTTGCCACTGCGGCTCGGGCAAGGCGCGGCGGTCGAGTTTGCCGCTGGGGCTCAGGGGCATCGCGTCGAGGCGCAGCAGTTGCGCAGGGACCATATACTCCGGCAACTCGGCAGCCAAAGCGGTTTTCAGGCGAGTGATTTGCTGGTCGGCGTTTTCATCGGCATCGGTCGCCGTGAAGTAGCCAATCAGTTGCGCACCGGCAGCGGTTTCGCGCACCAGCACCACGGCTTGGGCAACGCCGTCCTGAGCGAGCAGACGCGCTTCGATTTCCTGCGGTTCAACGCGAAAACCGCGCAGCTTCACTTGCTGATCGAGACGGCCGAGGTATTCGATCACGCCATCAGCTGTCCAGCGCGTCCGGTCACCCGTGCGGTACAAACGCGCGCCCTGCTCGCCCAGCGGATCGACAACAAAGCGTTCTGCGGTCAACGCCGCGCGACCGAGATACCCCCGGGCCAGACCGATGCCGCTGATGCACAGCTCCCCCGGCACACCGGCAGGCACAGGGTTGAGATCGGCATCAAGGATGCGGCAGACCACATTGCCCAACGGGCGGCCAATCGGCGAGCGCTCACCATCGGCGCTGGTGCAATGCCAATGGGTAACGTTGATCGCGGTTTCGGTCGGGCCGTAGCGGTTGTGCAATTGCACCGCCGGCAGTTGCGCCAGCACACGGTTGCGCAGCTCGGCTGGCAGTGCTTCACCGCCCGAAAATACCCGGCGCAGGCTAGTGCATTCAGCCGTCAGTGGCTCATCGATAAACAGCGCCAGCAACGGCGGGACGAAGTGCAGCGTGGTCACGCCATATTTCTGAACCAGCTGCGCGATGCGATGCGGGTCGCGGTGTTCGCCCGGGGCAGTAATCAGCAGGCGCGCGCCGGTGATCAGCGGCCAGAAGCATTCCCACACCGACACGTCGAAACTGATCGGCGCCTTTTGCATCAGCACGTCAGTTTCATCGAGACCGTAGGTGTTCTGCATCCATTGCAGACGTTCGGCCAGCGCGGCATGAGTGTTGCCGACGCCTTTCGGTTGCCCGGTAGAACCCGAGGTGTAAATCACGTAAGCAAGGTTGTCGCCGTGCAGGTGCAGACCCGGTGCCTGGCTCGGCCAGTTTTCCAGGTGCAACGCGTCCATCGCGATCACACTGACGCCGGCGCTGGCCGGCAAGCGCTCAAGCAGTTCGGTCTGGGTCAGCAGCAATTCGACGCCACTGTCGCCGAGCATGTAGGCCAGGCGCTCCGCCGGGTAATCCGGGTCCAGCGGCACATAGGCGCCGCCGGCCTTGATGATCGCCAGCAGACCGATCAACAGTTGCGGCGAACGCTCGGCGGCGATGGCCACGCACACGTCCGGGCCGACGCCTTTATCGCGCAGGTAATGGGCCAGACGGTTGGACTGCGCGTGCAACTCGGCAAAATCGAGGCTGCCGCCGTCCCACATCAGCGCGGTGCGTTGTGGGCTTTTGCGCAGTTGATCGTCGAGCAGTTCCGGCAGCCACTGTTGCGCGGGAGTGCACGGTGCCACGCTCCAGTCGTCCTGCTGATGTTGCTCGCTGACGGTCAGCAAGCGCAGATCGCCAATCGCCTGCTGCGGCCGTTCGCAGACTTCGCTCACGAGGTTATGGAAATGTTCGGCGAGTCGCTCAATGGTCGCGCCATCGAACAGTTCGCTGGCGTAGTCGAACGACAAGGTCAGCCGACCATTGCGGTCTTCTTCGCTGTGCAGTTGCAGGTCGAACTTGGCTTCGCGGCTGTGCCACGGCAGCTCTTCGGCGAGCAGGCCCGGCAAGCGTTTAAGCGCGCTGAGGTCGCGCTGCTGATGGTTGAACATGACCTGAAACAGCCCCTGCTCACGGGCTTGCGGGAAGGCCTCGAGCAGTTGCTCGAACGGCAAATCCTGATTCGCCTGGGCGCCGAGTGTGGCCTGGCGGGTCTGAGCCAGCAGTTCGACAAACGGCAGGCGCGAATCGATCTGCGCACGCAGCACCTGGGTGTTGATGAAAAAGCCGATCAGGCCTTGGGTTTCCAGACGCGGGCGGTTGGCGTTGGGTACGCCAATGCGAATATCGCGCTGGCCGCTGTAGCGGTGCAACAAGCTCTGGAATGCCGCGAGCAGCAGCATGAACGGCGTGGCTTCATGCGCCTGGGCGGTCTGCCGGATCGCCTCGCTGAGCTTCGCGCTCAAGCGCACACTGTGGCGCGCGGCGCTATGGCTGTGTTGCGCCGAACGCGGGTAGTCGGTGGCCAGTTCCAGCGGCGAATGCTCCTCGCCCAACTGCGCTTTCCAATACGCCAGTTGTCGCTCGCCCTCGCCTTGCGCCAGCCATTGGCGCTGCCAGGCGCCGTAGTCGGCGTACTGGGTAGGCAGCGGCGCGAGTTCGGCGCGCTGGCCTTGCGAAGCGGCGGCGTAGAGGCGCGAGAATTCGTCGATCAGCACGTTCAGCGACCAACCGTCGGCGATGATGTGGTGCATCGTCACCAGCAGTTGGTGGTCTTCGTCATCAAGGCGCACCAGAGTCACCGTGAACAGTGGGCCGTGTTGCAGATCGAATCGGGTGCGTGCCGCGTCTTCGCGGATCTGTTGCGCGCGCACCTCGCGCTGGTCGGCTGACAGGTCGCTGAGGTCGATGCGTTGCAGGTTGAGCTCGGCGGCGGCAACGACTTGCTGCAAAGCCATGCCGTCGCGTTCGAAGAAGCGCGTGCGCAGGGATTCGTGGCGTTCGATCAATTGCTGGAAACTCACGCGCAGCGCGTCTTCATCCAGTTCGCCACGCAGACGCAGGCCGCCGGGGATGTTATAGGCGCTGCTGTGCGGATCGAGTTGCCAGGTGATCCAGAGACGATTTTGCGCCAGCGACTGCGGCAGCGGTTCGCTGCGCGACAACAAGGTGATTGCAGCTTGGGCGCTGACACCGTCCTGTTGCTGTTGCGCCACGGCCGCCGTGAACGTGGACAACGTTGGCGCTTCGAACAGCAAACGAAGGTTCAGCTCCAGCGCGAGTGCTTCGCGGACCCGGGCAATCACTTGAGTGGCGGCGATCGAATTACCGCCGAGCAGAAAGAAGTGGTCGTCGGCGGCGACCTGTTCGACGTTCAGCTGTTCGGCCCAGATTTGACCGATCATCGCTTCGAGGGCTGAGCTGCTGGTAGCCGGGGTTTGGGGTTCGGCGCTCGTCGACGGGAACACTGCGTAACTGTCGAGGCTGCCGTCGGCCAGCCGGCTGCGGCACGCCGAACGCTGGAGTTTGCCGCTGGAGGTTTTCGGCAGTGCGCCCGGATTGAGCAGCACCACCACGCTTGGCGCTTCCTGACAGGCTTCGGCTACAGCTTGGCGAATGGCTTTGATCAGCGCTTCGGGTGGCAGGATTTTCTGCACGCTGCGGCTGATTTCCGCCGCGATGCCGATGCCCTCGGCGCCATTCTGATTGACCGCGAATGCCGCCACCCGGCCCTTGCGCACCACCTCCACTTCGCGCTCGACGGTCTGTTCGATGTCCTGCGGATAGAGGTTGTGACCGCGCACGATGAGCATGTCTTTCAGGCGCCCGGTGACGAACAGCTCGCCGGCGCGGATGAAGCCCAGATCCCCCGTGCGCAGCCAGGTGCGACCGGCGTGCTGAACGAAGGTCTTCGCGCTGGCTTCGGGGTTGCGCCAGTAACCATGGGCAATGCTCGGGCCGGTGGCCCAGACTTCGCCGACGGTATTGTCGGTCAACTCTTCAAGCGTATTCGGTTCGACAATCAGCACCGCGTGTTGCGGCTGGCTGATGCCGCAGCTCATGACCGGGCTGCCGTCGCCCGGCTCGGCGCGGTTTTGCGCCAGCGCCTGATCGTCCACGCGCAATGCGGGAATGCCGGTGCCGCGCGGCGTGCCGGCGACAAACAGTGTGGCCTCGGCCAAACCGTAAGACGCCATGAAACTGTTTTTGCTGAAAGCACACGTGGCGAATTTTTCGGCGAAGCGCTCAAGGGTGTCGAGGCGAATCGGTTCGGAGCCGGAATACGCCACGCGCCAGCGGCTCAGGTCGAGTCGCTCAAGTGCCGATTCGCTGACCCGCTCGCTGCACAAGCGGTAGGCGAAATCCGGGCCGCCACTGATGGTCCCGCCGTATTGGCTGATCGCTTCCAGCCAGCGCAAGGGCCGCCCGAGAAAATACGCCGGCGACATCAGAATGCACGGCACGCCGCTGAAAATCGGTTGCAGCAGACCGCCGATCAAGCCCATGTCGTGGTACAGCGGCAACCAGCTGACGATAACGTCGTCCGGGTTGACGTCGATACCGAAGCCGTGGCGAATCAGCAGTTCGTTGGCGACCAGATTGCCATGGCTGACCTGCACGCCTTTGGGTAATGCGGTGGAGCCGGAGGTGTATTGCAGAAAAGCGATGTGTTCGGGTGGCAGGGGCGGCTCCACCCAGCGCTCGGCCAGCGCGCTGTCGAGGGTGTCGACACACAACAGCGGCGGCGCGCCTTCAATGTGCTGCAAGGCCTCGCGCAGATCGGCACTGGTCAGCAGCAGGCGCGGCTCGGCGTCGGCAATGATCGACAGCAGACGTTCCTGATGATGACGGCGTGCGGATTCCGGCGGATAGGCGGGCACTGCAATCACACCGGCGTACAGGCAACCGAAAAACGCCGCGACGTAGTCCGGACCGCTGGGAAACAGCAGCACCGCGCGATCGCCCGGCTCAGCTTCGGCCTGCAACGCGGCGGCGATGGTGCGCGCCCGCTGATCCAGTTCGCGATAACTGAGTACCACAGCCTGCTCTTCGTTTTCGGCAAGAAAACGCAAGGCCAGTCGGTCCGGTGTCAGCGCGGCGCGGCGCTGCAGGGCTTGGACCAGGGTGCTGGGGAGTTCGAACGCGTCGGTCATGAGGTTTCCTGCCTGAAATCGGCTTGCCAGTGGAATCGGGTTGCTGCAACACGCCCAACGAAAGGCGCGCGGGGCGCGGTCTGGGCCGACCGCGCAGGGCTTCGCAAAGCTGTCTGGCCGGGCGTTGTAGCCCAGACCATTCACCAATGAGAACGGATGACCTCTGGAAATAATTAGTCGGCAGGCTCGACGCCCAACGGGGCCGGGGTGCGGCAGCGTGCCGCAGTTCGCAAAACACATCGACTTACAGCACTACTTCTCTTTCTCATTTGACAATCATTATCATTCAACATAATTTGTCGCTCGATGTGTAGGACGGCCCCGTCCCCCAGGCCCTCCACTAACCTATTGGCAGCAAGGTGATTTCCATGACGGAACAGGTATCCACAAGCAGGTGCGATTCACCGCTACTTCAGGCATTTGTCGACAACCGACTGATTCTGGTAAAGATTGCAGCGCGCATTACCGGCTGTCGGTCACGCGCCGAAGATGTGGTGCAGGATGCGTTTTTCCGCCTGCAATCGGCGCCACCGATCACGTCGTCCATCAAGGCCCAACTGAGCTATCTGTTCCAGATCGTGCGCAACCTTGCCATCGATCACTACCGCAAACAGGCGCTGGAACAGAAGTACTCCGGCCCTGAAGAGGAAGGGCTGAACGTGGTCATTCAGGGTGCTTCGCCGGAAACCTCGCACATCAACTTCTCGACCCTGGAACACATCGCCGATGCGCTGACCGAACTGCCCAGCCGCACCCGCTACGCGTTCGAGATGTACCGTTTGCACGGCGTGCCGCAGAAGGACATTGCCAAGGAGCTCGGCGTATCGCCAACCTTGGTCAACTTCATGATTCGTGATGCGCTGGTGCACTGCCGCAAGGTTTCGGGCAGCCGGCGGGATGCGGTGATCGCGGGTCGTCGTTAAGGTCCAGGTTTGCGTCAAGCCATTCGCGAGCAGGCTCGCTCCTACATTGGTCCTGTGTTCACAGTTCGAGTGTAGGAGTGAGCCTGCTCGCGATGGCGGACTCAAGACCGCAGAAGACCTTGAGGCTGGACACGTCAGGCCAAGCTGCACCGATCAAAAAACCGCTCACGCCCCAAAATCATCAGCGCCGCACGCTTGTGCGGGAAGTCGAATTCCCTTTCGCAATGAAAACACTGGTTGTGCATATGCCCGATCATCTTCGCGTTATCGGCCCGCGGCTCGGCCACCACGCGCTGGGTACGCGGATCATCAAGAAACAGGTAATGCACCAGCGCCGATAACCAGCTCGCGACTTTGTGCGGACCGCGGTGATTTTCCTCGCCGACCAACATGTGAATACCACGGTCGTAATCCCCGGCCTCGTAGAACGGCGCGATGCGATCTTCCTTGGCCCAGTAGGCTTCGAAATAGGCAAACGGCTGATCATCGAAACAGCCGATCAAGGTCAGCGTGTGCGGGTCGGCGTCGAGCTTGCGCAGATACTCGCGGTGTTGCTCAAGACTGCCCTCCTCTTGCCAGAAACTGGCCACGCGGGGGCTGTTCTGCCAGCGATTGAAGCGCGGCAAATCTTCTTCAATCTCAAGTGTGCGCAAAGAAATCCAGGCGCCAAGACGGGCATCGAAGCGCCGATAGACTTCACCCCGCGGTTTCACCGGTCGCCGCGGATGACGCTTGCCCTGACTGATCACCATTTGCTGCGGATAGCTACCGCTGATGGATGTGCCAAGCCAGGGCTGCGGCAATTGCCAGAACAACGTGCGCTCGCAGCGATATTCACCGGCGACCTCGGTGTTCACCAGCAAACCGCTGAGCAAGGCTTCGGTCGGCGGCTGATCCAGTTGCCAGGTCAGTTGCTGGCAATCGGGATCACGAGCAAAAAGCCAATAACAGGCCGCCCACAACGCTTGGCCCGCCGGCAGCGCGTAACGTTCATCAAGCTGGATAGGGCCTTTCGCTTCGCGGTCAAGGCGCAGACGAATCAACGGCTGGCCGTCGAGGCTCAGGCTCAGGCGGCTTTCGCTGGCATCGGCCTGGAGTTGACTGCCCGAAGGCAAGGCCAGCGCAGTCAGGTCATTCAGATGGGACATGGGTCGGGCTCACGGTAATCGTCGACAGTTCAACGATGTGACGTGAGCCGCATGGGGAAATTTAGGCTCAAGGCGAAAACAGCCTTCAGCGCTGAGGCACCGGCACCACCGCAATCTTGTACGGATCGAAGATCTTCAGCATCTCGCCATTGTCGCGTAAGCCCTTGAGCAGTCTGGCAAACGCTTCGCCGGAAATCGGCGCGGCGCTGCGCAAAATGGCGTAGTGGTGATAGACCTGATCGATACGTTGCGAGACCAGCAGCTCGTCGCGCACCTTTTCGTTGCGCATCAGGTAGTCACTCAGATACGAACGGGTCACCAGTGCGATATCGGCGCGTCCGCGCAACACCATCAACAGGTTGCTGTCGTGGGAATAGGTCAGCGTCGCGTTGTAGTTGCGGGCGAGGAATTTCGGGTCGGCGTTGAAGCTGGCGAATTCGTAGTGGTACCCACTGAACAGGGCCAGACGCTTGCCTGCAAGGTCGGCGAAGTAGCTCTGCTGGCGGTTGTCCTGGCGTTGCGCGACGAAAATCTCGGCGTCTTCCAGGCCCATGTCGACATCCGTGTGGGGAATTTCCTTCCAGCCCCATTGCGGATTTTCGAAGATGGCCATGTCGATCCGGCCCTGTTTGAAGTCACCAAAGCGCCGCGGAATCGACGTCGGTACGAGAACGAACTGATAGTCGCTTTGCAAACGGTTCAAGGCCTCGACCAGTTGCGGAAGCAAACCGGTGTCGGCGCCGTTTTCAGGACGAATGGTGTAAGGCGGAAAATGCGCCGCGCCGACCCGAACCAATTGCGCTGCCTGAGCGGGCAATACCCAAAGCGCAGCCAGCCCTGCGAGCATCAGCCCGGCGGCCGTCCGAATTGGCAAAGACTTCAAAACACCCCACTCCCCGAAAAAAGATCGATCAATGCATTCAAGCTAGGCGGTTTCGCCCAGTTAGCCAGTTTCCCGGCCGGATAGAAACTCGCTCAACGCTCTTCAAGGACCAGAATCAGCGCCTCATCGGCCAGTTGATCGAGGCTCAAACTGCCGCCGGCACGGAACCAGGTGGTGGTCCAGGACAGTGCGCCGGTGAGGAAACGTCGAGTAATAAAAACATCGCCGCGAATAAAACCGGCGTCCTTGGCTTCGCCCAGCACTTGCAGCCAGATGTCTTCGTAAATATCGCGCAGCGCGAGGACTTTGGCCTGACCTTCCTCGGACAACGACCGCCACTCATAGACCAGCACCGCCATGGCTTCGCCGCTGCCGCCCATGATCGACTGCAATTCGCAGCGGATCAGCGCCAGCACGCGCTCGCGCACATCGCCGGCTTCGGCCAGCGCTGCTCGCATCAATGCGGTGTTGTAGCGGATGGTTTCTTCCATCACCGCGCGCAGGATTTCGTCCTTGCTCTTGAAGTGATGAAAAATGCTTCCCGACTGAATGCCCACCGCACCGGCCAGATCGCGCACTGTCGTACGCTCGTAGCCTTTGTTGCGGAACAGGTGAGCCGCCACTTGCAGCAGTTTGCCGCGGGCGCTGTCGGGGTCGGTCAACTGGCCCGCGTCGACCAATTGGCGCATGACCCCCAGGGCTTTTTGCTCGTCCACCCGTTCTCTCCTACAGTCGATCAGTGCGTTGCCCCCTGAACCTAAGGGTTGCGCGCAATTTAAGCCGCGCACCGTGACCAAGCAAGCGCTTGGGCAGAAGATAGTTTCAACTGTTTACAAACCAAGCGCTTGCTTGGTAGCCTCCAGACACTTCTGTCGCAGGCTTCTGAGTCGGAGATAAACATGCCAACCACCGTCCGCATCGGATGCGCCAGTGCCTTCTGGGGCGATACATCGACCGCCGCCGCGCAGCTTGTAAGCGGTGGACGCCTGGATTATCTGGTGTTCGATTACCTCGCCGAGATCACGATGTCGATCATGGCAGGGGCACGCATGAAAGACCCGCAGGCAGGCTACGCCAGCGACTTCATCGAAGTGCTTGCACCGCTGTTGCCACAACTGGCCGAGCAGAACATTCGCGTTATCAGCAATGCCGGCGGGGTCAATCCTCACGCCTGCGCCGCCGCGCTGCAAGCGGCCTGCGACAACGCCGGCATTAACCTGAAAATCGCCGTGCTGCTGGGCGATGACCTGCAACCCCGGTTCAAACAACTCACCGGCGTCACCGAGATGTTCAGCGGCGCCCCGCTCCCGCCGCTGTGCGTATCGACCAACGCCTACCTCGGCGCGCCGGGCATCGTCGAAGCGCTGCGCCTGGGCGCGGACATCGTCATCACCGGACGGGTGGTCGACAGTGCGGTAGTCAGCGCCGCGCTGGTCCACGAATTCGGTTGGTCGTGGCACGATTACGACAAACTGGCCCAGGCCGCACTGGCCGGGCATATCATCGAGTGCGGCGCACAATGCACCGGCGGCAACTTCACTGACTGGCGCGACGTGGCGGATTACGAGCACATCGGCTTTCCGATCGTCGAAGTCAGCGCCGACAGCCAATTCATCGTCAGCAAACCCGAAGGCTCCGGCGGGCTGGTCACGCCGCTGACGGTCGGCGAACAGATGCTTTATGAGATCGGCGATCCGCAGGCCTATCTGTTGCCTGATGTGGTCTGCGATTTCTCCCAGGTCAAACTTCAGCAGCAAGGCAAAAACGTCGTCCACGTACACGGCGCAAAAGGCCTGCCGCCGACCGACAAGTACAAGGTCAGCGCGACGTACCCGGATGGTTTTCGCTGCACCGCCAGTTGCCTGATGGCCGGCATCGACGCCGTGGAAAAAGCACGGCGCGTCAGTCAGGCGATCATCGACAAGACCGCTGAAATGTTCAGCCTGCGCGGCTGGTCGCCCTACAGCGAAACCCACATCGAATTGCTCGGCAGCGAAGCCACCTATGGCCCCCACGGTCAACGCCGCGACAGCCGTGAAGTGGTGATCAAAATCGCTGTGCGCCATCCCGAGAAAAAAGCCCTGGTGCTGTTCTCCAGAGAGATTGCCCAGGCCGCGACCGGCATGGCTCCGGGCCTGACCGGTATCGTCGGTGGACGCCCGACGGTTTATCCATTGATCCGCCTGTTCTCGTTCCTGATCGACAAAACCGCCTGCAGCCTGCACGTCGAAATGGCCGGTGAACGCCATCCCTGCGCCCTGCCCTCGCAGGTTGCGCTCGCCAGCGAGGATTTACCGCTCGCCCATCAACCACCCAAACCTCAGGGGCGTGCCGATGCCAGTGTGCCGCTGGTGAAACTGGCAGTGGCGCGCTCTGGCGACAAGGGCAACCACAGCAACATCGGCGTACTGCCGCGCCACCCCGACTACCTGCCGTGGATCGCTGAAGCGCTGACCCCCTCGGTGGTAGTCGACTGGATGCGTCATGTCCTCGATCCGGTCCTGGGCCGCGTCGAACGCTGGTATTTGCCCGGCACTCACAGCCTCAACTTTCTTTTGGAAAACGCCCTCGGCGGTGGCGGCGTAGCCAGTCTGCGCATCGACCCGCAGGGCAAAGCCTTTGCCCAGCAATTGTTGGAAATCCAGATTCCGGTGCCAACAAGCATCGCCGAACAGCTCGATTAAAGGAGGGGTGCGCATGGCTTACGCGTCGATTTTCAAAGCCGATCTGTTCAGCGGCCAGAACGTCATTGTCACCGGCGGCGGCAGTGGTATCGGCCGTTGCACCGCCCACGAACTGGCAGCCCTCGGCGCTAATGTGCTGCTGGTTGGGCGCAAGCCGGAAAAGCTTGAAAAAGTCGCCGCCGAAATTGCCGAGGACGGCGGTCGTGCACATTGGAACGCTTGCGACATTCGCGATGAAGAAGCAGTCAGGCAGTTGATCAAGGATCTGATCGCTGAGCATGGACCGATCCACGGCCTGGTCAACAACGCCGGCGGTCAGTATCCGTCCCCCCTGGCCTCGATCAATCAGAAAGGCTTCGAAACCGTGTTGCGCACCAATCTGGTCGGCGGCTTCCTGATGGCGCGCGAAGCGTTCAATCAATCGATGAGTAAACACGGCGGCAGCATCGTCAACATGCTCGCCGACATGTGGGGCGGCATGCCTGGAATGGGCCACTCCGGCGCGGCGCGCTCGGGCATGGACAACTTCACCAAGACCGCTGCGTTCGAGTGGGGTTACGCCGGGGTGCGAGTCAACGCCGTGGCGCCCGGCTGGATCGCCTCCAGCGGCATGGACACCTATGAAGGCGCGTTCAAAGCGGTGATCCCGACCCTGCGCGAGCATGTGCCGCTCAAACGCATCGGCACCGAGTCGGAAGTCAGTGCAGCGATCGTGTTTCTGCTCAGTCCGGCAGCCGCGTTCATCAGCGGCACCACGGTGAAAATCGACGGTGCCGCCAGCCTCGGCAGTCGCGCCTGGCCGCTGCACAAGGCCAGCCACAGCGAGTCGTTCAACGGCTTTCACCGCGCCTATCTTCCAGAAGTGCTCAAGGACAAGGAATAAGCCATGGCGCACCTACAGTCGCAACTCGACCCGCACAGTGACGCGTTCGCGCGCAATCGCGCGGCCATGCTGGCGGCCATCGAGCAGGTGCAACAGCTGGAACGGAACCTGCTGGGCAAGGCCGCCGAAGCCAAAGCCAAATTCGACAAGCGCGGACAATTGTTGCCCCGCGAACGCCTGAACCTGTTGCTCGACCCCGGCGCGCCGTTCCTCGAACTGGCCAGCCTCGCCGGCTACAAGTTGCACGACGACAAAGACGGCAGCGCGGCCGGCGGCGGCCTGATCGCCGGCATCGGCTATGTGTCCGGCGTGCGCGTGATGGTGGTGGCGAACAACAGCGCGATCAAGGGCGGCACCATCTCGCCAAGCGGGTTGAAAAAATCCCTGCGCCTGCAACAGATCGCCCTGGAAAACAAACTGCCAGTGATCACCCTCGCCGAAAGCGGCGGTGCCAACCTTAATTACGCGGCGGAAATTTTCGTCGAAGGCGCGCGCAGCTTTGCCAATCAGGCGCGGATGTCGGCCCAGGGCCTGCCGCAGATTACCGTGGTGCACGGCTCGGCCACGGCGGGCGGCGCCTACCAACCGGGGCTGTCGGATTACGTGGTGGTGGTGCGCGGCAAGGCCAAGCTGTTCCTCGCCGGCCCGCCACTGCTCAAAGCGGCGACCGGCGAAATCGCCACCGACGAAGAACTCGGGGGCGCCGAGATGCACGCGCAGGTCGCCGGCACTGCTGAATACCTGGCTGAAAACGACGCTGACGGCATACGTCAGGTACGCGACATCATGCGCATGCTGCCATGGAACGAACAATTGCCATGGCGCGCGCAGCCGCCATACAAAGAGCCGCTCTACCCTATCGACGAGCTGCTCGGCCTGATCCCCGATGACCCGAAAAAACCGTATGACGTGCGCGAAATCATCGCACGCATCGCCGACGAATCGTGCTTCCTCGAATTCAAAGGCGAGTTCGATCAGCAGACGATTTGCGGCCACTTGAAAATTCAGGGCCGCGCCTGCGGCTTCATTGGCAACAACGGGCCGATCACCCCCAACGGTGCGAGCAAGGCAGCGCAGTTCATTCAACTGTGCGACCAGAGCCAGACGCCGCTGCTGTTTTTTCACAACACCACAGGCTTCATGGTCGGCACCGAATCGGAACAGCAAGGCGTGATCAAACACGGCTCGAAGCTGATTCAGGCCGTGGCCAACGCGCGGGTGGCGAAACTGACGATCATCGTCGGCGGTTCCTACGGGGCTGGCAATTACGCGATGTGCGGACGCGGTCTCGATCCACGCTTCATCTTCGCCTGGCCGAACAGCCGCACAGCGGTGATGGGCGGCGCTCAGGCCGGCAAGGTGCTGCGCATCGTTACCGAAGCCAAACAGCTCAAGGACGGCCAGGTGCCGGACCCGAAAATGCTCGACATGCTGGAGCAAATGACCGCGCAAAAACTCGACAGCCAATCCACCGCGCTCTACGGCAGCGCCAACCTGTGGGACGACGGCCTGATCGATCCGCGCGACACCCGCACCCTGCTCGGCTATTTGCTGGATATCTGCCACGAAGCCGACCTTCGTAAGCTGCAACCCAACAGCTTCGGCGTCAGCCGCTTCTGAGCGCCACGGATCCTACGGAGAACAACAATAATGATCTTCACCCCGGAACACGAAGCCTTGCGCCGCACCGTCCGCCAGTTCGTCGAACATGAGATCAACCCGCACGTCGATGAGTGGGAGAAAGCCGGGCGCTTTCCCATCCACGAGATTTTCCGCAAGGCTGGCGATCTGGGCCTGCTGGGTATTTCCAAACCGGAAAAATTTGGCGGCATGGGCCTCGATTACAGCTATTCGATCGTGGCTGCCGAAGAGTTCGGCACCATCCATTGCGGCGGCATTCCGATGTCGATCGGCGTGCAGACCGACATGTGCACACCCGCGCTGGCCCGTTTCGGCTCCGATGAACTGCGCGAAGAATTCCTGCGCCCGGCAATCAGCGGCGAGCAGGTGGGTTGCATCGGCGTTTCCGAAGTCGGCGCCGGCTCCGATGTCGCCGGGCTGAAAACCACCGCGCGCAAGGACGGTGACGACTACGTGATCAACGGCAGCAAAATGTGGATCACCAATTCGCCGAGCGCCGACTTCATCTGCCTGCTGGCCAACACCTCGGACGACAAACCGCACATCAACAAGTCGCTGATCATGGTGCCGATGAACACGCCGGGGATCAGCCTCGGCTCGCACCTGGACAAACTCGGCATGCGCAGTTCCGAAACCGCGCAGGTGTTCTTCGACGACGTGCGCGTGCCTCAACGCAATCGCATCGGCCACGAAGGCGCAGGCTTCATGATGCAAATGCTGCAGTTTCAGGAAGAACGCCTGTTCGGCGCGGCAAACATGATCAAGGGCCTGGAATATTGCATCGACAGCACCATCGAGTACTGCAAGGAGCGCAAGACCTTCGGTAACGCGCTGATCGACAATCAGGTCATCCACTTTCGCCTCGCCGAACTGCAGACTGAAATCGAATGCCTGCGCGCGCTGGTCTACCAGGCCACCGAGCAGTACATCAAAGGCCAGGACGTGACGCGGCTGGCGTCGATGGCCAAGCTAAAGGCCGGACGCCTGGGCCGTGAAGTCAGTGACAGCTGCCTGCAATATTGGGGCGGCATGGGCTTCATGTGGGACAACCCGGTGGCCCGCGCCTATCGCGACGTGCGGCTGGTGTCGATCGGCGGCGGCGCTGACGAAATCATGCTGGGGATCATCTGCAAATTGATGGGCATCCTGCCGGGGAAAAAGAAATGAGCCACCTGCCCGAGTGCCAGACGCTGCTGCTGGAACTGCACGGCGGCGTCTTGCACATCACCCTCAATCGCCCGGACAGCCGCAACGCGATGAGCCTGCAAATGGTCGGCGAATTGCGTGCGCTGCTGGCCGCGGTACGCGATGACCGTGCGGTGCGGGCCTTGGTGCTCAGCGGTGCCGGTGGGCATTTCTGCGCTGGCGGCGACCTCAAGGACATGGCCAACGCTCGGGCCCAGGGCGCGGAGGCTTACCGCGAGTTGAACCGCGCCTTCGGGGCCTTGCTCGAAGAAGCCCAGCACGCCGCACAAGTGCTGATCTGCGTGTTGCAAGGCGCCGTGCTGGGCGGCGGTTTGGGTCTGGCCTGCGTCAGCGATATCGCTCTCGCCGATCACCAGGCGCAGTTCGGTTTGCCGGAAACCAGCCTGGGGCTGATCCCGGCGCAAATCGCACCGTTTGTGGTGCAACGCATCGGGCTGACCGAAACCCGGCGACTGGCGCTGACCGCTGCGCGATTCGATGGCGCTGAGGCGCTGCGTTTGGGGCTGGTGCATTTCGTTGAACAGGATGCCCAGGCACTGGCAGAACGACTGGATGAGGTGTTGCAACAGGTGCTGCGCTGCGCACCTGAAGCGAACGCCACGACCAAGGCCTTGCTGCTGGCAAGCGCCGGGCAGCCGTCGAGTGAGTTGCTTGATGAGGCGGCTCAGCGGTTCAGCGCGGCGGTGACTGGCGCCGAAGGTGTGGAGGGAACCATGGCTTTTGTGCAAAAGCGTAAACCGCGGTGGGCCACCTGAAAGCTTCGCGAGCAAGCCCGCTCCCACATTTGGAATGCATTCCCCTGTAGGTTCACCGCCAACACCCAAGGGAAACCCACCATGCCCACCCTTAAGCAAATCCCGGCTTGAAATGCATTCTAAATGTGGGAGCGAGCCTGCTCGCGAAGAGGCCTGCACATTCACCGCCAACCCTTCAGGAAACCCACCATGCCCGCCATTCACAAAATCCTGATCGCCAACCGCGGTGAAATCGCCTGCCGCATCCAGCGTACCGCCCAGGCCCTCGGCTATCGCACCGTCGCCGTGTTCAGCGACGCCGACGCCGATGCGCTGCACGTGCAAATGGCCGATCAGGCCGTGCACATCGGCTCGGCGCCGGTGCAGCAGTCCTATCTCAATATCGCAGCTATCCTCGACGCGGCCCTTCGCAGCGGGGCCGATGCCGTCCATCCTGGCTACGGTTTTCTCTCGGAAAACGCCGAGTTCGCCCGCGCCTGCAAAGACGCCGGCCTGACATTCATCGGCCCCAGCGTCGAAGCAATCGAACTGATGGGCAGCAAACGCCTGTCGAAAATCGCCATGCTTGCGGCGGGCGTGCCGTGCATCGCCGGTTATCAGGGCGCCGCGCAGGACGACGCCACTCTGCTGCGCGAGGCCGCACGCATCGGCTACCCGCTGATGATCAAGGCCAGCGCCGGCGGCGGCGGACGCGGCATGCGTCTGGTGCACGATGCCAGCGATCTGCCGGCGCAATTGCGCACCGCCCGATCGGAAGCCCTGAACGGATTCGGCAGCGACGAACTGATCCTTGAACAGGCGTTGATCGAACCGCGTCACGTCGAAGTGCAACTGTTCGGCGACCAGCACGGCAATCTGGTCTACCTCGGCGAACGCGACTGCTCGATCCAGCGCCGCCACCAGAAAGTCATCGAAGAAGCACCCTGCCCGGTGATGACCGCCGAGTTGCGTCAGGCCATGGGTGAGGCGGCGCTCAAGGCCGGTCGTGCGGTGGATTACGTCGGTGCCGGCACCGTGGAGTTTCTGCTCGACGCGCGCGGCCAGTTCTACTTTCTGGAAATGAATACGCGCTTGCAGGTCGAGCATCCAGTGACGGAAATGATCACAGGAACTGATCTGGTCGCCTGGCAACTGCTGGTTGCCGAAGGGCAGCCGCTGCCGCTGACTCAGGACGAGGTCCAGCTCACGGGTCACGCGATGGAGGTGCGCCTGTACGCAGAAGATCCTGCGCAGGACTTTCTGCCACAAACCGGTCGCATCACGGCGTGGACGCCGGCCGAGCAACACGGGGCGCGCATCGACCACGGTCTGCTTGAAGGCCAGTCGATCAGCCCGTTCTACGACCCGATGCTCGGCAAACTGATCGCCCACGGCGCCACCCGCGAAGAAGCGCGGCGCAAGCTGTTGCGCGCGGTGCAGGACACGGTACTGCTCGGCGTGCAAAGCAATCAACGATTACTCGAAAGCCTATTGCAACATCCGCAGTTCATCAGCGGACAGTTCAGCACCGCTTTCATCCAGCAACATTTTTCCAGCCATGCCTGTCTGAACGCCTATGTACCGACGGCAGAGCAACTGGCGACTGCCGTGGTGTTGTTCTATCAGGCCAGCGCCCTGCCCCATCGCCCGCCGCTGAATGGCTGGCGCAACAACGCCAGCGTGCCTTTGCACTATCGACTGGGCGGTGAAGAACAGGACTGGGCGCTGTCCGTGCTGGCGCGCCAATCCGGCGAATTCTCGGTGCAGGTCAGCGAACGCACGCTGATCGCAAAAGTCATCGAGCTCACCGCACAATCGATAACGCTGGACATCGACGGTTTGCGCCAACGCCACGCCTATCGTCTGGACGCCGAACAGCTTTGGCTGTTCACCCATCCGGGCAGCCTGCGCCTGGAGGATCGAACTCAGGCCGTGATCGGCAGTCAGAGCAGCGTCAGCTCCGGCACACTGAAAGCACCGATGGACGGCGCCATCGTCGACGTACTGGTCAGCGAAGGCAGTGCGGTCAGCAAAGGTCAGTTGCTGGTGGTGCTGGAGGCAATGAAAATGGAGCACCCGCTCAAGGCCGGGATCGACGGCGTGCTCAAGCGGGTGCAAGTCAAGGTCGGCGATCAGGTAAAAAATCGTCAGGTTCTGTTGCAGGTCGAGTAGTCGCCCGGACACCGGCGCGGGGTTTGACTACGCTCTGAACAATCAGAACGCGAAATCAGGAACCCTGCGATGCCACACTGGCTGGTCATAGATCTGGAAGCCACCACCGATGAAGGCGGCTGGCCGGTCACGGAAATGGAAATTATCGAGATCGGCGCCACGCTGGTCGATCGTGCCGGGCGCGAGCAGGATCACTTTCAGCGCTTCGTCAAACCGACACGGCGGCCTTTGCTTACCCCGTTCTGTCGTGAGCTGACGCACATCAGCCAGGCCAATATCGACGCCGCCCAGCCGCTGACCGAGGTCTGGCCGGCGTTCGAACGCTGGCTCGTGCAGCATCAGCCGCGCCTCGAGGGTTGGGCCAGTTGGGGCGATTACGACCGCAAGCAGTTGCTCCAGGAATGGCAGCGCTTGCAACTCGACAGCGGCTTGAGCAAAGTGCCGCACATGAACCTCAAACAGCGCTTCGCCAAGGCCCGCCGCCTCGACCGGCCACTGGGGCTCAACGGCGCTCTGCAACTGGCGGGCATGCAGTTCAGCGGTCAGCAGCATCGCGCCCTGGAAGATGCGCGCAACACGGCCCGGTTGTTGCCGCTGGTGCTGCCGCTATAGGCACGTGACGGCGCTAAACGCCTTGTGCATACTGGCCGCCCCCTTTTAAGCCCTTTTCGAGGAATCGCCCATGTTTAAAGTCAACGAGTACTTCGACGGCACCGTCAAGTCGATCGCCTTTGGCACCGCCGAGGGTCCAGCGACCATTGGCGTCATGGCCCCGGGCGAATACGAATTCGGCACCAGCCAGCGTGAAATCATGCACGTGGTGTCCGGCGCGCTGACGGTCAAACTGCCAGACAGCAGCGACTGGGAAACCTTCGCCGCCGGCAGCCAATTCAACGTACCGGCCAACAGCAAGTTTCAGTTGAAAGTGGCGGTCGACACCGCTTATCTGTGCGAATACCGCGGCTGATCCAGCCGTTTTGACCGCCAAAAAAATGCCCGTGTTCAGCAACACGGGCATTTTTGTTTCAGTGACAGTTATTCGAGAATTTCCACCGGCATGCCGACTTCCAGGCGACCATTGCCGTCGTTGACCAGATTCTGTCCGAACATCGCGCCATCGGCGGTTGTCCGGTACTTTTGCAATGTCGCGAAAGGCTCACGGTCGGCGCTACGCTCACCGGTTTGTGGGTCGACGGTGGTCATGATGCAACGCGAGCATGGCTTGACCACGCGAAACTCGATATCGCCGATGCGAATACGCTTCCAGCCGTCCTCTGCGTAAGCCGCGCTGCCTTCGATAACCAGATTCGGGCGAAAACGCAGCATCTCCAGCGGTCGCCCGACTTTTTCCGACAAGTCCTGCCGGGATGCTTCGCCGATCAATAACAATGGATAACCGTCTGCAAACGCCACTTGGTCGTCGTCCTTGCCGAAACCCGATTGTGTGGTTCGCGCCCGCTCCAACGGCATTTGTACCAGACGCGTCCGCTTGCCAAGAAAATCGCTGACGAAGCGCGCGGCTTCATCCCCGGCGTCCGGCACGCGCAGGGTGTCACGCCAGATCGTCACGCCACGCAGTTCGGCGTTGTCGTCAGGTAACGCAATCTCGATCGAACCTTGCTCAGGAGTGTTGAGGGTCAAGCCGCCACGGGCATTCCACAGGGCCGACAGCTGGCTCATCTTCGCTTCGGCACGCTGGGTCAAAAAGCGGCCGCTGGCCTCGTCCACCAGCATCCAGCGTCGATCCCCCGCCAACCCCAACTTGTCCAGTTCGATGCTTTGCAGCACTTCGCCCTTGCCGGATTTCAACGGGTAACGATAAAGCGCGCTGAGACGCAGCATGGCCAGCTTCCTTGATGGAAAAACGCCACCCTATACGAGCTTGATCAGGAATCAAAGAGCAATAACTGTAGGAGTGAGCCTGCTCGCGATAACGCTGTGTCAGGTAATGATTCGGGGCTGACACAGCGTTATCGCGAGCAGGCTCACTCCTACGATGGGTGTGTGATCAGGCCGGCACTGCGTCGAGCATCAGACGCTGGCGCACCACGTCGACCAGCTTGTCCGGCTGGAACTTGGAGAGGAAGTTGTCGCAACCGACCTTTTTCACCATCGAGTCGTTAAAGCTGCCCGACAGCGAGGTATGCAGCACCACATACAGACCACGCAGACGCGGGTCGTTACGGATTTCGGTGGTCAGGCGGTAGCCGTCCATTTCCGGCATTTCCGCGTCAGTGAAGATCATCAGCAGCTTGTCGGTCATGTGCACACCGGTATCGGCCCAGGCCTTGAGCATGTTCAGCGCTTTCAAGCCGTCGCTGGCGATGTGCATTTTCACCCCGAGCTGGCCGAGTGTGTCGCGCAGCTGCGAGAGCGCCACGTTGGAATCGTCCACCAGCAGCACTTCGCGACCACGGGCGCGCTCCAGCACCGGGTCGTCGAGTTTCTCGCGCGAGACCTTGGCATTGTACGGGACGATTTCAGCAAGGACTTTCTCGACGTCGATAATTTCCACCAACTGATCGTCGACCTTGCTGATCGCCGTCAGGTAGTGCTGACGGCCGGCACTGGCCGGTGGTGGCAGGATGGCTTCCCAGTTCATGTTGACGATGCGATCGACGCCGCCGACAAGAAATGCCTGAACCGAGCGGTTGTACTCGGTGACAATAATCGTGCTGTTGGGGCCCGGCACCAGCGGGCGCATGCCGATCGCCTGGGACAGGTCGATCACTGGCAGCGTCTGCCCGCGCAGGTTGACCACACCGCACACGAACGGGTGACGCTGAGGCATCAGCGTCAGTTTCGGCAGTTGCAGCACTTCCTGCACCTTGAACACGTTGATCGCGAACAATTGGCGTCCGGCGAGTCGAAACATGAGAATTTCCAGGCGATTCTCACCCACCAGTTGCGTGCGTTGGTCTACCGTGTCGAGAATGCCGGCCATCAATGACTCCTGGGCTTGTTCGGGTGAATTCATTAAGAAGGTTTATCGGCTGCCGGGCGCGAATCTTGATCGCACAAAAAACATCCGCAAAATGCCACAGGCGGGCATTGATGTCACATTAACATCATGCTTTACTGGCTCTCGTTATTTCATCTGCTACATTCAATGCGGCGCGACCTCAATTCGCACGTTAGGTTCCCGCGCCTAAGGGATTCCCCTACCCACAATCAGGCCCAACCTGATATTCGCAATATCCAATAGCCATTAATGTGACGCCATTCTCATTGCATGAACGGAGTCAGGCTATTGTGTGCGATCGCAGTTCAGTGGCAACACACCCCCTGGAACCCCTCAGTCTGTGCACCTGCACGTCTGGGCGCGATCTGCCGACGATTCACGATCGTCGCCACACACGGCATTCCCCCATCAGACATGACGTTGTGGAGATAAGCATGCCAATCGACCGCAAAGACTGGGCGCAACGCTTCCCCGAGTTTCTGGTCGAGGCCGAAGCGCTCCTTGCCAAAACCGAAGAATGCCTGAGCCACCTGCAACTGATCAGCAATGACAAGGACGCCATCGATTGCCTGCTCGCTACCCTGCTCAAACTGGCAAACCGGGCCGAAACGCTGGCGCTGGTGGCGATCTCCGAGTTCTGCCAACACCTGCACAGCGTGATCGACAGCGCGCGGGTCCGGATCGACCTGCACGAGCAGGCACTCGATGCCTTGAAGGATTGCCTCACACTGATGGCATGGCAGCTTGAGCTGGTCGACCAGCAGACCGGCCAACTGGATCTGGAAGAAAGCGAACAGGCCGCACTGATCGAAGCGTTCGCCTTCCAGATTGGTCAAGGCACCGTACAGCCGGCCCTGACGGGCAAACGTTTGCCCCAACTGGCTTTTTCCGAGCGTCAGGCCTGATCGAACTTCGGGCGGCTGATCGCGCACAGCCAATAGCTGAATGTCGTAATTGAATAGTTCATGCCCACCCGCGACACATCGATTCAAATAATCTCCCTTGGATACTGCAATTTTTTTCGCGCCGCCATCAGGGTTTGCCTGTCTATCAAGCGTGCGAATTCAGGCGTTATCGATAACTGCCCAACAGCCGCGTTCCGGCTTTTCCCAATTATGGAACTGACGTCCTCGATGGCGTGTTTTCTGCCCCATCGGACCTCTATCGCGTACGCGACCAACGGTATCTTAAGTGGTATTATGCCGCGCAGTCAGTGACCGCCCAGTTAGTGGCAAAGTGACGTCTATCATCGGCCTCAGCCGCAGTGGACAATCAACTACCGCTTACTGAGCCTTGTTGAATCAAGTAGCAGAATCGACAGTATTTCAGACAGAGATCGCCCGCCACCGGCCGGTCTGCCCGCAGCGAACATCCAGTGGCTCCATTCGTTATGTACGCCAGCCTCAAGTCATTCATCACATGGCCACCCTCCCGGGAAAATGCCCGTCGGATCACACTCATACTGTGCCTCGCGGCAGCGCTCGGCAGCCTGCTGACCTACGGTTTTTCTGCGCCAGTGAGCCTCGCCCTGCTGTTGCTCAATATCGCGGCCACAGCGTGCGTCTGGGTGCAATATCGCTTGTCGCGCAAGTCGATCAAGTTTCAGCCACAGGAACTGGCCGATCGTCTGCTTCAGGTTCAGGAGAACGAACGTCATCGGCTCAGCCGCGAATTGCATGACGATATCGGCCAGTTGCTGACCGCCGCCAAATTGCAAGGCGAATGGCTTAAACGGCGCCTGCCGCAAGACCTGCAGGAACAATGTACGGTGCTCTGCGACACGCTTGAAGAAACACTGAACAAGGTGCGCGACGTTTCGGCGATTCTCAATCCGCGTCAATTGACCAGCCTGGGTCTGGAAGCCAGCCTGCGTGCTCACCTGCTCAAGACACTGGCTAATACTTCGGTACACTGGAGCCTCGATTGCCAGCAGCGTCTGAACGGTATCCCGGAGGAAATGGCGGTCGCCGCTTTCCGTATCACCCAGGAAGCGGTGACCAATATCTTGCGTCATGCACAAGCGCAAAACCTGCTGGTGCGTGTTCAGCGACTGCCGCAAGGTCTGACGTTGCTGATCAGCGACGACGGGCTCGGGTTTGCCCCGGCAGCCAATCCGGGACGGGAAGGACAACGGGGCATGGCCGGGATGGCCGAGCGGATCGAACAGCTGGGCGGCACACTGAGCGTCACCAGCGAGCCGGGCAAAGGCACACAAATCGAAGCACTTTTCCCCTGGGCGCCCCGAGCACTCGAGCGGGCCAGTACGAATAAGGTTATGCGTTGACTTGTAACTTACTTCTGGTGGATGACCACTCGCTGATCAGGGCCGGCGTGCGCGCTCTGGTGCTGGATATTCCCGGTTACGCGGTAATCGGCGAAGCCAATGACGGCTCGCAACTGCTCGAAATGGTCGAGCAACTGAGTCCCGACATCGTGTTGCTCGATATCTCGATGAGGGAAACCGGCGGTCTGGAAGCCCTGCAACGCCTCAAGCGGGTCCGCCCGCAGAGCAAGGTCCTGATCCTTTCCATGCACACCGACCCGGCCCTGATCATGCAGGCGCTGGAGTCCGGCGCCCATGGCTACCTGCTCAAGGACACCACTGCCACCGAGCTTGAACACGCGCTGGAAGCCCTGCGCAACAACGAGCGCTACCTGAGCCCGGCCATCGCTCACACCGTGATCAACCAGGCACTGACCCGCAATCAGAAAAACCAGCCGGAAGTTGCCGAGTCGCACAACCTGACAGCGCGCCAGCTGGAAATCCTCAGGCTGATCGTCCGGGGCAAATCCACCCGCGAAATCGCCAATGGCCTGGGGCTGAGCATCAAGACCGTCGAGACCCACCGTTCGCAGATCATGAAGCGCCTGCAAATCTACGATGTGGCCGGCCTGGTGTTGTTCGCCGTGCGCGAGCAGATCATCAGCCTTGATGACTGATTGACGCCGACCGCGCCAGAAGCGGCGAATGCTTGGGCAAATGCACCTGCAAGGCCGCCGGCCGCGCCGCAAACCTCAGGCTATTGCCCTCCAGCGGCTCACCGTCGAGATTGATGTACAGCCCTTCCGCCACCTTGATCTCGACCCAGGGCAGCCGCGCCCGCACAAACATACTGTCGATACCGAAACCTTCCGTGAGCAGATTCTTCAACGTGCCAACCAGCTCCTGCGGGGCCGGCAGAATACTGATGTCCAGCAGCCCGTCATCCACCTGCGCATCGGGGCACAGGACATGCCCGCCTCCGGCCTGGCGACCATTGCCGATGCCCAATGCCAGCAGCTCGCCTTCCCATTGGAAATCCGGCCCCTGCAATTCGCCATAGGCGGCATGCAACTCGCTGAATCGGGACAAACCCGTGAACAGATAGGCCGCACCGCCCAAGACTTTTTTCAAATCTTCCGAGGTATTGGCGGTGACCTGACTGCCGAATCCACCGGTGGCCATATTGAGGAAAATCTGTCCGCCCACTTCGCCCAGATCGATGTCACTGGGCGGCGTATCGAGCAGCTCCAGGGCCTCGGCAGGCTCCAGCGAAATACCGGCGGCACGACAAAAGTCATTGGCAGTCCCCAGCGGCAGCAGGACCAGGCTGGCTTGGCGTGGGTGCATGGCCAGGGCTTCGGCAATATCGCGCAAGGTGCCATCGCCACCGCCGGCAATGATGTGCGTGTATCCAGCTGCCAGGGCTTCTTCCACCAGGCGCTTGGCATCCCCGGCCTCCCAGGTCAGCCGAACCGCCAGCTCCCAACCCCGCTCGCGCCGGTCCAGTACGGCTGCACGAACAGCCTCGTTGAGTGCCTGCTTGCCATGCAGAATCAACAGTGCCCGGCGCTCACTCATAACGTCACTCCCAGAATTGATACGGTTGAATCATCTTGACCACCGCGACGCGCAAAAAAGCCGTCAGCGTCTCAATAAATTCGCCTGTCCGGCTGCAGCGTCCTACACGATGGTACTTTTTCTTACGAAACATGAGGAATCGGCTCAATTGACCCGGCATAAGCATTAGGTCAACGTGTGCCGGCAGTATCGTTTTTCAATCCAACAACACAAGGATGTGCAGGTAATGAGCAGATACGCCCCGAGGGCTGATGACCGTTCGCCAGATGGACCAAACAGCAAGCGTTCACTTGAAATAGCCGGTGGATGTTTCCATGCAAAGTCATGAAGCCAGAATACCAGTGAGTCCGGTCGCCGCCCTCGCCGAAAGTCGCGCAAGTCATCAGTCGGACTTCAATAAAAGCGCCAAGACCCCTGGAGAAATCGAAATGGAACCTCGTGTCACCGAGCTGGAAACCCACCTCAAATATATCCGCCGGGACATGGACGAAGTTCGCAACGATGTCAAAACGATCAAGCATCGACTGGCCTACTCGGCGGGTGCGACGACGATCGTGCTGGGGTTGCTGGGTTGGGTCGCCAATAGCCGATTCGACCAGTTGGTGTCACTGATCAGCAATTGACTCAACGTTTTTTACACGCGCCAGCTTTATCAGCCGACGCGTGTACTGGCTGCAACGGGATCAGCCCAGAAGCTCGCTTAATGGAATGAAAGCAACCTCGTCCCCTTCAGTCAGCGTGCGTCCTTCCAGCACTTCCACCAGCCCGTCGGCCCACGCGGCGCTGCGCAGCACGCCAGAACTCTGATTTTGGTAAATCATCGCCCGACCTTGCTCAAGCCGGCCCCGCAGGTACTCCCGACGGTTTCCGGCCACAGGCCAGACAAAACCCGCCGGCACCGTGAACTTCAGCGGCTCGACGTCCTGTACGCCTTGGCGCCTTAACAAATAAGGGCGTGTCAGCAACGCGAAGGTCACCAGCGTCGAAGCCGGATTGCCAGGAAGACCAATGACCGGAACATTGCGAAAATGTCCGAACGTCAGCGGTTTTCCGGGTTTGATCGCCAGTTTCCACAGCGCCAGCTCACCCTCTTCCCGCAGCGCTAGGCCAAGGAAATCGGCTTCGCCGACAGAGACTCCACCGGTAGACAGGATCAGATCGACATCCTGCAATTCGCCCAGACGAAGCCGGGTCGCGGCCAGATCATCCGGAAGAATGCCCGCATCAATCACTTCACATCCCAGACGCTGCAGCCAACTGCACAGCACCACGCGGTTGCTGTTGTAGATCTGCCCCGGGCCGAGTGCCTGCCCAGGCTCAACCAGCTCATCGCCCGTGGACAATACCGCCACACGCACTTTACGCACCACGCTCAGGCCTGCGCAGCCCAACGAAGCTGACAAGCCTTGCTCGATCGGTCCCAGCCGGGTGCCGGCGGCAAGTACGCACTCGCCCACGGTCGTTTCCTGACCTTGCGGGCGGATGTTCTGACCGGCCTTCATGAGCTGAGTGAACAGCACCCGCCCATCGGCCTGGAGCTCAGTGTTTTCCTGCATCTCGACACAGTCGGCACCCGCGGGTACCGGCGCGCCGGTGAAGATTCGCGCACAGGTCCCAGGCTTTATCGGCTCCGGGGCTTGCCCGGCAAACACCTTCTGGCTGACCGGCATGGGTTCACCCGTCCAATCCGCCACATTCAGGGCGTAGCCATCCATGGCGCTGTTTGGCCAAGGTGGCAGATCCAGTGTGGAAACCAGATCTTCAGCCAGCACTCGCCCTTCGACCTGAGCCAGCGGCAAGTACTCGCGCTCGGCAATCGGCGATGCATCGGCCATTTCCAACAGACGCGCCAGGGCCGCTTCGACCGGCATCAAGCTGGCGGTTTTGCCCGGCTTACCCACGGGATTCACAAGGCGCCGCCTGTTTCAGATGGGTGACGAAGTTGCACGGGCGATGACGCGCGTCCAATTGCTCGCCGAGGATACCGTCCCAACCGGTGCGTACAGCGTTGGTCGAGCCTGGCAGGCAGCAAACCAGCGTGCCGTTGGCCAGACCGGCCAGTGCCCGCGACTGTACGGTCGAGGTGCCAATATCGGCCACGGAGATTTGCCGGAACAACTCGCCAAAGCCGTCTACCTGTTTATCGAGCAGGCACGCGACCGCTTCCGGTGTGCTGTCACGCCCGGTAAAACCGGTGCCGCCGGTGATCAGCACCACCTGCACGACATCATCGGCGATCCAGTTGGCGACTTGCGCGCGAATTTTATACAGGTCGTCTTTGAGCAAGACCCGCTCCGCCAAATTGTGGCCCGCCGCTGTCAAGCGGTCGACAAACACCTGGCCTGAGGTATCGGTTTCGAGGGTGCGGGTATCGCTGACCGTCAACACCGCTATATTAAGCGGCACGAAAGGTACGTCAGCCTTGGCTTTCATAGGCTCATCCAGTTGTAGAAGAAACAGCCCGGTGTTATATCACAGCGCTCGATTTTTTCGCCTTCCCTGTGGAGAGCTGCCATGCCCCAGCCAACGCCATTGCCGCCCTGCTCGATTCTGCTTCTGGCAGGCGGACGCGGCCAACGCATGGGCGGCCAGGATAAAGGTCTGGTGCCGTGGCAGGGCGAACCGTTGATTGCGCATCAGCAACGCAAGGTCCGCACGCTGACTGACGATTTGATCATCTCGTGCAACCGCAATCGTCAGCGCTATGCGCCGTTTGCCGATCAACTGGTGGCTGATGACGAAGGAGACTTTCCGGGACCGCTGGCGGGGATTCTGGCAGGTCTGAAAGTCGCCCGTCATTCACACTTGCTGATCCTGCCGTGCGACGTTCCGCTGATTGACGAAGCCCTGCTGCAACGTATGCGTGAGGCCGCCAGCGAGCAACCTGAAAAACCTTTAATGTTGCGCGAGGGCGCGCATTGGCAACCGCTGCTCTGCGTGATTCCGGTCGGCCTTTTACCGGCATTCGAAGAGGCCTGGAACAGCGGCGAACGTAGCCCCGGCCGGGTGATGCGCAACCTCGGCGCGAACGCCTTGCAATGCCCTGACAATGACCCGCGCCTGGCCAACCTCAATACCCCTGAACTGTTAAATGCGCACAACACTGTGTCAGACTGACAGCATTCAAGGAACTCTCACGCCTTGTGTACGTCTCAAGCTCAGTAACCAGAAGATTTCCCATTCGGAGACACACCCATGACTCAACGGACCCTCGCCACTTTCATGCTCGCACTGGGCCTGGCCACCCTCGCCGGTTGCTCCTCGCCTACAGTGATCACCTTGAATGACGGTCGCGAAATCCAGGCCGTCGACACCCCGAAATACGATGATGATTCGGGCTTCTACGAGTTCCAGCAACTGGACGGCAAAGAAACCCGCATCAACAAGGATCAGGTACGTACCGTTAAAGAGCTGTAAGCTCAGCGGCACGCCGGATACAGAAAAGCCCGCAGATTTGCGGGCTTTTTCATGGGCGCTGAAAAGTACTTGCGCCGTCACCAGTGCAGGCTGATCTGGCTCCGGAACTCGCGCTGTTCACCGGTCACCGGATCGATAAAACGCAACCCCTGGGCGAGAAGCTTGAGTGGATTGGCGTAATCGTCCTCGACGTCTTTCAGCACATCCGGATAAAACGGATCGTTGCAGATGCTCGCCCCCAGCGCGGTCATGTGGACACGCAACTGGTGCTTCTTGCCGGTCACCGGGAACAGGCCATAACGCCAGAGATCGCCGTTTTTTTCCCGCACCTCGACCGCCGTCTCGGTATTGCTGACACCCGGCCCCTCCTGCATGCGAAAGAACGGCTCGCCATCGACCAGACGACTCTTGTGCACCAGGGGAAAGCTCAGATCAGGCAACGCGGGGGCTATCGCCTCGTAATACTTGTCGATCTGCCGTGTCGGAAAAAGCGACTGATAGGCCGAGCGGGTTTGCGGATCGGCCGAAAAGATCACCAGCCCCGCCGTGTGCCGATCAATCCGGTGCAAGGGCACCAGATGCGGATTGTCCAGACGGCGGATCAAGCGACGCAGCAAGGTTTGCTCGACATACTCCCCCGCAGGCGTGACCGGCAGGAAATGCGGCTTGTCCGCGACCACCAGATGTTCATCGGCGTAGAGAATTGTCTCGACTACCGGAATCGGCTTCTCGTCCGGCACCTCACGAAAATAGTGAATCCGCAGGCCTTCCTTGTAGGGCAGGTCCAGCGAGATCGGCTGCCCCTGACCATCAAGCACCCGCCCGCGGGCGATCCTGTCCAGCCATTGCTCACGGCCGATGGCGCTGAAATGCTCGCACAGGCAATCGAGTACGGTCAGCCATGACCCGGGAGGCAGGTAGAGCGTACTCGCCTGGTTCTGAGCAGCAGAAAAGGTAGTGGTGGGCATACGCAAATCGAATCCTCAAGACAGGTCGGCATTATCCCGCACTGCAGGATGCGAACCTAGCGCAGAATCCTCAGGCCGGAATCGTCTTGAGCGCTGCGGCCTCGGTGAATTCCTTGAGCCAGCGCAACACATCCACCGCCTCCCAGCGCCCCGGGTCATACAAGGCGTAGAGCAAGCCCTGATAGCCGACCACATCCAGTTGCTTGTGATAGCCGGCGCGCTGGAACAATGCCTCGATTTCGGCGAAACAGGTGTTGAAATGCAGCTTGTTGAACGGCGTCTTGCCTTCCGTGACCAGCCCGTCCAGGCGCAATTCGAGGACGGCCTCGCGCACCACGTCGACCGACATCCGGTTAACGCTGCTCTTCAACTGTTCGACATTGACCACGGTTCATCCCTCTGACTCGATTGCTGTATGGACATACAGTAACCGAATGAACCGGGAAGTGCCAAGGCATGGTTGTGCAGTTTCGACCGGCGGAGCGGCGCGAACAGCGGATCAGCGAAGAAAGGCCACGACCTCGTTGGCACTGAACGGCCAGTCCAGCTCCGCCCCGGTGTCGATGCGACGCAACACAGGAATTCGCAGGCGATACGCTTCGTACCATGACTCGTCGTCGGTGATATCCACCAGTTCCACCAGCAGACCATGCTCGACAAAAGGCATCAGTTCAGCTTCAGCGAATTCGCATAGGTGACACCCCAGGGTGCCGAACAGCTGACATTCAGGAGGCATGCGTGCTCAACCACAAAATGAGTGCGCCTATTCTAGGCGCCCTTGAAAAACCCGTCGACCCGTGACTGCTCAAAGGTACGATCGGGGCCTGGGGTAAAACCCTGACGCACATCAGTGCGCTCAAATCACCGATCCGTCATCCTCCCGCTCTTTTTGCCTCTACGCTTGAGAGGCCAGAGCCTGACATCGGAGCGTCTCGTGTTTGCCAACCTGTTGATCATCCTCGCCTCGTCCCTCGTGGTGATTGCCCTGTTCCGTCGCCTGCGGCTGCCGCCGGTACTGGGTTACCTGTGCGTGGGATTGCTGGTCGGGCCGAGCGCATTCGACTGGGTCAATGAAAGTGAACACCTGCCCGACGTCGCCGAACTGGGCGTGGTGTTCCTGCTGTTCTCCCTGGGCCTGGAGTTCTCGCTGTCGAAGATGATTGCATTGCGTCAGGTGGTGTTCCGCCTAGGCAGTCAGCAGGTGCTGATCAGTACCGCCGTCCTCGGTCTGTTGCTGATGCTGCTGGGCATGCCAATGACGCCGGCGCTATTGCTCGGCGCGGGGCTTTCGCTGTCCTCCACCGCGATCGTCACCAAGGAGCTGGGCAGCCTCGGCGAAGTATTCAGTAGCCACGGCCAGAACGCGATTGGCGTTCTATTGTTCCAGGATGTTGTCGCAGTTTTGCTGCTGACCCTGGTGCCCGTCTTCGCCGGCAGCAGCGAGCAGGCCTGGTACTGGGCATTGCCGCTGACCCTGGCAAAGACCGTGGTGCTGTTTGTCGGCCTGCTTCTGGCCAGTCGCTGGCTGCTGCCGCGTTTGTTCCATGAAGTAGCGGCCTCGCGCTCGGCGGAGTTGTTTGTCCTGCTGGCGCTGGTGATTGTGCTGCTCACCGCGTGGCTGACCCACTTGCTGGGTCTGTCACCGGCCCTTGGCGCGTTTCTCGCCGGCATGCTACTCGGTGAGAGTCACTATCGACACCAGATCGAAGCCGATATCCGGCCCTTTCGCGACATCCTGCTCGGGGTGTTTTTCGTCAGCATCGGCATGCTGATCGACCTGCAACTGTTTGCCAGTCACGGTCTGTTGATCGTCGGCCTCACCCTCGGCCTGATGCTGATCAAGGGCGTCGTGGTCGCGCTGCTGGTGAAGTGGCGCGGCAGCGACAGTGAAACGGCGTGGCGCAGCGGTCTGGCGTTGGCCCAGGGCGGCGAGTTCTGTTTTGCCCTGATGGCGCAGATGCAGCAAAACCAGCTGATGCCTGCCGAGCTGGGCGCCCTGCTGCTGGCGGCGACATTCTGCTCGATGCTGCTCACGCCTGTGCTGCTGCGCGCGGCGCCACGCATCGCGGCAGCGCTGCACCGCAAGCCTAATCAGGAGGCTCAGATCGAACAGATCAGCGCGCTCAACGCCGACCTCGACAAGCACGTGGTGATATGCGGATACGGTCGCGTCGGCCAGTCGATCGGACGCTTCCTGCGCAACGCCAGTCAACCCTATATCGCGCTGGATAATGACCCCGTGCGTGTCCGGGAGGCCGCGTGCGCAGAAAGCGCCGTGCATTACGGCGACTCGTCGCGCGGTGACTTGCTGACCGCCGTTGGCCTGCTGCGCGCCAGGTTATTGGTGATTGCGGTGGATCAAAGTGACGTGGCCCTGGGCATTCTCAAGGAAGCGCGGCGACTTAACGCACACGTGCCGATTCTGGTCCGCACGCGCGACGACAGCCAATGGGCCGAACTGAAAGCGGCCGGCGCCAGCGAAGTGGTGCCAGAGCTGTTGGAATCGAGTCTGATGCTCGCCTCTCACGCGCTGATCATGCTCGGTCTGCCGGCGCATCAGGTGCAGGCGAAGGTCGATCAGGTGCGCGTCGACCGCTATCGCCTGCTGCACGGTTTTTATCCCGGTGCCGATGATGAAGAGCGTTAGTCCTGACTCACGGCGCCGATCTTGTGCAGCGACAGGTCGGCGCCGTAATACTCTTGTTCCTGAGTCAGGCGCAGCCCATGCAGCGCCTTGATCACGCCGTAAACCACGAAACCGCCGAGCAGCGCCACCGCAACGCCCAGTGCGGTGCCGAGCAACTGGCTGATCAGGCTGACGCCGCCCAGGCCACCCAGCGCGGTCTGGCCGAAAATACCGCAGGCAATGGCGCCCCACACACCGCACACGCCGTGCAGCGGCCACACCCCCAGCACGTCGTCGATACGCCATTTGACCTGCGCGGCGGTAAAGCACCAGACAAACAGCGCGCCCGCTATCGCGCCGGTGACCAGCGCGCCGACCGGATGCATCAGATCGGACCCTGCGCAAATCGCCACCAACCCGGCCAATGGGCCGTTGTGCAGAAACCCGGGGTCATTGCGCCCGACGATCAAAGCCGCCACCGTGCCGCCGACCATTGCCATCAACGAGTTGACCGCCACCAGGCCACTGACGCCTTGCAGCGTCTGCGCGCTCATCACGTTGAAGCCGAACCAGCCGACAATCAGAATCCACGAGCCCAGTGCCAGGAATGGAATGCTCGAAGGTGCAAACGCAACCAATCGTCCGTCGCGATAGCGGCCATTGCGCGGGCCAAGCAGCAGCACCGCGGCCAGCGCCAGCCAGCCGCCCATGGCATGCACCACCACGGAGCCTGCGAAGTCATGAAACGCTGCCCCGAACTGCACCGTCAGCCACGCTTGCACACCGTAGTTGCCGTTCCAGACGATGCCTTCGAAAAACGGGTAGATAAACGCCACGATCAATGCCGTGGCACACAGCTGTGGAACAAAGCGCGCGCGTTCGGCGATCCCACCGGAAATGATCGCCGGAATCGCCGCGGCGAAGGTCAGCAGGAAGAAAAACTTCACCAGTGGGTAACCATGATCGGCACTCAGCACAGCCGCCGGCTGCATGAACGTCACGCCGTAAGAGATCCAATAGCCTATAAAGAAATAGGCGAGCGTGGAGACGGCGAAATCGCTGAGAATTTTCGACAAGGCGTTGACCTGATTCTTCTGCCGGACGGTGCCGACTTCCAGAAAGGCGAAACCGGCATGCATTGCCAGCACCATCACCGCACCGATCAGAATGAACAACGTATTGGAGCTGTGAACCAGCGTGTCCACAGCGCTTTGCAGAGTTTCCATGGGAGGCAGACCTGAAGGCTAAAAAGGCACCAAAGCGGTTCGCTCGCCCATTTCATGCACCAAGTTGCGCCAACGCAGTCACCGCGATCAAGGATCGACGAACCGCTTTGGCGCACAAGATCGATGGGCTGACACGAACCGGGATCATTTGAGTTAAGGTTTTGCACCGGCACGCCCGGCAACAGCGCACGAATGCCAGGCGATGCACCAGCACACAGCAAAAGTTGTACCAGTCATTTGTACTGAACCTTCGCGCAAGGCTCATACTCGAACGCTTCAGACGCCACTTACGGAGATCCACCCATGGCCAGCATCAAGGCAAAGACTGCTCAAGAAATCCTGATGAACGACTTCCAGACTCTGGTCGCCGACACCGAACGGTTGCTCGAGCACACCGCCACCCTGGCCGGCGATCAGGCGGATGAATTGCGTGGGCAGATCCACGAAAGCCTGCTGCGCGCCCGTGAGACCCTCAAGCTCACCGAGGACACCCTGCGCGAGCGCGGCCAGGCCGCCGTGACCGCCACCGAGGATTACGTCTCGGCCAACCCATGGCAGTCGGTCGGCATCGCCGCCGGCGTCGGCTTTCTGATTGGCCTGCTGGCCACGCGGCGCTGATCATGTCGATCGGTGAATCCGGCCCGACTGCGGGCACCGCCTCCTCCACGCGGCGCCTGGGCGCCGCTGTTCTGGGTCTGCTGCACAGTCATGTCGAATTGTTCGGCATCGAATTGCAGGAGCAGAAATCACGCACCGTCAGCCTGCTGCTGTTTGCCGGTCTGGCGCTGGTCTTCGCCCTGCTGCTGTTGGTGGGCCTGTCGACACTGGTCATGATCATCTTCTGGGATACATACCGCCTGGCGGCGATCATCGGCCTGTGTGTCTTCTATACGCTGGCTTCGATTTTCTGCGGATTGCGCCTCAAGGCGGCGATCTTCGATGAATCCTCGCCCTTCCACGGCACGCTCGAAGAGCTGGCCAACGACCGGGAGCGTCTGCTGCCATGAGCCTGCCTGAACTTCCCCACAACAGCTCACGGCGAGAAATGCGCAAGGCGCTGATCCGCCTGCGCATGGAAATGCATCGCCAGGAAATTCGCCACGAAGCCGGGCAAGTGCTGCAGCCACTGCAACGTGTGCGCGGCATGACGCAAAACCTGCAGGATGGCTTCGGCATCAAACACGCGCCGTTATGGGGCGTGGCAGCCGTGACGCTACTGGGTTTTCTGACCGGCAAAGGCGCGAAAAGCGGCGGCACCGGCGGTCTGGGCCGGCTGGTTCGATTGGGCACCACGCTGGGTCCGCTGATCAAACTGGTCCTGCAAACCACGCGTAAACGCTGACGCGATACATCTGGCTACATTCTTGCACTATCGGCGGGATGAACCTCTTTAGCGGGAGGTTCAATCCCGTGCGCCTATCCGGTCGGCGGGTTCAATCAGAACAACAACGACTAAGGAGGCCCCGTGATCGACGGGCAACCGCTCGCCTGCTTTCAGCCTTTCATTGATACCGCCACTGGACGCATCGCAGGCGTCGAGGCATTGGGTCGCCTGCGCCAGGCCGACGGGCAACTGCATTCGGTCGGTCCGCTGTTCGCCGACCCACGCGCGCCGGCCGTGGCCCTGCGCCGGCTCGACCGACAGATCCGCGACAACGCCTTGAGCCGCCTGCATGAGGCCCCCGCCGACTGGTTCCTCGGCCTGAACATGTCACCGCGCTGGATCAGTCGCCTGCGCCCGGATCAGGCGCTGCCCAGCCTCAAGCAATTGGCGCAACACGGTGTCGACCCGCAACGCATCGTGTTCGAAATTACCGAACTGGGCGGCAACAGCCAACGCCTGGCCGACGTCGTGGGACGTTATCGAGAGGCTGGTGCGCGCATCGCCATTGACGATTTTGGCGCCGGCTATTCGCAGCTCGACCGTGTCTTGGCACTGCAACCGGACATCCTCAAACTCGACATGCGCCTGTTCCAGGCCGCGGCACTTGGCGGGCCCAGCAGTGACGTGGTCAAGGCGCTGGCGCAAATGGCCGAGAAAACCGGCTGCTGGATCATCGCCGAAGGCGTCGAGACCGAAGCCCAACTGAATTTCGCCCTTGAGTGCGGCTCACGTTACGTGCAGGGTTTTCTGTTCGCCCGCGCGCAGCAAGCGTTCTTCGCCACCGATGCCTTCGTGCAACACTTCGCCAGACTGCGACAACGCTACGTGCAACAAAAGCTGGCCGAGCGCGGGCGCCTGATGCAAATGCGCCAGCAACTCGGCCAACTCATGAACATTTTGCAAGCCTGGGCCGGCGCGCACGCATCACTCAGTGCGTTACCGCAACTGGAAGCTTTTCCCTGGCTGCTGCGTTTTTATCAATGCGACCGCCACGGCACCCAACTGACGCCCAACCTGGAATGGCGCCACAACGGCTGGGTCGCCGACAACCGTTACCTGGGGCACAACTGGTCGTGGCGCCCGTACTTTTATCAACTGCTCGCCGAAGGCTGGGAAGAGCGCCGCCTGACCCTGTCGACGACGTACCGCGACGCCACCAGCAATCAGTATTGCCTGACGGCCGGGCAGTTTTTCGATAACGGCGAACGGTTGCTGTTGATCGACATTGATGCCGCCGGACTGTAGTTGCGCTTGCAGGCGCCAGCGTGAACCGGGAAGCTAGGGGATCAGTCACCAGACGGAGAGAATCAGCCTTGGATTGGCCAACCCTGCTCAACCGCGAACGCCTCGGCAAGCCGCTGCACAGCCCGCAAGAACTCGGCCGCAGCCCTTTTCACAAAGACCATGACCGCATCATCTTTTCCGGTGCCTTCCGCCGCCTGGGCCGCAAGACCCAAGTGCACCCGGTGACGAGCAACGATCACATTCACACGCGCCTGACCCACTCGCTGGAAGTCAGCTGCGTAGGCCGCTCGCTGGGCATGCGCGTCGGCGAAACCTTGCGCAGCGCCCTGCCGCCATGGTGCGACCCGGCCGATCTGGGCATGGTGGTGCAGTCCGCCTGCCTGGCCCATGACATCGGCAACCCGCCGTTCGGCCATTCCGGGGAAGACGCGATTCGCCATTGGTTCCAGCAGGCAGCGGGACGCGGCTGGCTCGACGACATGAGCGAAGCCGAACGCAGCGATTTCCTCAATTTCGAAGGCAATGCCCAGGGTTTCCGTGTCCTGACGCAACTGGAGTATCACCAGTTCGACGGCGGCACCCGCCTGACCTACGCCACTCTCGGGACTTATCTGAAGTACCCGTGGACGGCACGTCACGCCGACTCTCTGGGTTACAAGAAACACAAGTTCGGCTGCTACCAGAGCGAACTGCCCTTGCTCGAACAGATCGCCAGCAAACTTGGCCTGCCACAACTGGAGGAACAGCGCTGGGCGCGGCATCCGCTGGTGTACCTGATGGAGGCCGCCGACGATATCTGTTATGCGCTGATCGACCTCGAGGACGGCCTGGAAATGGACTTGCTGGAGTACGCCGAAGTCGAGTCGCTGTTGCTCGGTCTGGTCGGCGACGATCTGCCGGAGACTTACCGTCAGCTCGGTCCGCAGGATTCGCGGCGGCGCAAACTGGCGATCCTGCGCGGCAAGGCCATCGAACACTTGACCAACGCGGCGGCACGGGCGTTTGTCGAACAGCAAGAGGCGCTGCTTGCCGGCACCCTGCACGGCGATCTGGTGGAGCACATGCACGGTCCGGCGAAACGCTGCGTGCTGAATGCCAAGGACATCGCCCGCAAGAAAATCTTCCAGGACAAACGCAAGACACTGCATGAAATCGGTGCCTACACGACACTGGAAATCCTGCTCAACTCGTTCTGCGGCGCTGCGCTGGAGCAACACAACGGGCGCACGCCGTCATTCAAAAGCCGACGCATCCTTGATCTGCTGGGCAACAACGCTCCGCATCCACAGGGTTCGTTACACACTTCGTTTCTGCGCATGATCGACTTTATCGCCGGCATGACCGACAGCTACGCCAGCGATATGGCGCTGGAAATGACCGGGCGCTCCAGTCATTGAAACCGCGCCTTCAGCCGGCCGATCCGTCGGCCGGCTGAAGGCGCACGTCTGCACGAGACATAAACGCTTTTCAGACCTCAGCGACTGCCAGTGCGATTCACGCTGAGAGGTCACTGAATAGAACCGGAACTCGCTATTGGCCGATAACTTTTAAACATCTGTGTAAAGACACTGAATCAACACTTGCAAAATTAAAAAGGCCA
Source organism: Pseudomonas sp. SWRI81 (assembly GCF_014268545.1). NCBI lineage: Bacteria > Pseudomonadati > Pseudomonadota > Gammaproteobacteria > Pseudomonadales > Pseudomonadaceae > Pseudomonas > Pseudomonas sp. SWRI81. The sequence continues at coordinate 129,507 of NZ_JABWQS010000004.1, read as the reverse complement.
ACTATAAGCCCTTGCCAAGCCCGCACTTCCTTACGCCAATCCTAATTTACATGTAGTCCCTTTCCTTATTGAATGTAGGATTTATCCGATAACGCACCCGAGACACTGTGAGTCCATGCGAGCGCTCATTCAACTGAGCTAAGGTGCGCGCTTTATTCGTGCTTGCATGGGATTTGATTATGAACTCCGTTTTTATCGTCGACGATCATCCGGTCATCCGTCTCGCCGTTCGAATGTTGCTGGAGCATGAAGGTTATAAGGTCGTTGGCGAAACCGACAACGGTGTCGATGCCATGCAGATGGTCCGCGAATGCATGCCTGATCTGGTCATCCTCGACGTCAGCATTCCCAAGCTGGACGGCCTGGAAGTACTGGCCCGCTTCAACGCCATGGGCTCTGCGCTGAAGATCCTGATTCTGACGGCACAGTGTCCGACACTGTTCGGCATCCGCTGCATGCAGTCCGGTGCGTCGGGTTATGTCTGTAAACAGGAAGACTTGAGTGAATTGGTCAGCGCTATTAAGGCGGTACTTTCCGGTTATAACTATTTCCCCAGCCAGGCATTGAATCCGGTACGCAGTGATGACACTCGTTATGCCGAACTTGAACTTTTCAAGTCGGTAAATGACCGCGAACTGATGGTATTGCAATTATTCGCCCAGGGCCGAACCAACAAGGAAATAGCCAAGGGCATGTTTCTCAGTAATAAAACCGTCAGCACCTATAAAAAGCGCCTGATGCAAAAACTCAAAGCCAAATCCCTGGTAGAACTTATCGAGATGGCCAAACGAAACGCACTCGTGTGAGATCCCGCATGTTCAGCCGTTTGAAGGACTTCCTTATCGCGTTGTGTACAGGTCTGTGCCTGAATGCCGGCGTGTCCGCCATGCCCGCCGCTTCGCCGGACTACGCCTTGCTCAGCCGATCGGTAGTCGAGACGTTGCCCGTCACGTTCGAACAGTCCCAGCGGCACTGGCTGCAAGCGCGCGGCGAACTGATACTGGGCACCTCCGCGCCGGATTACCCGCCCTTTGACATGACCGCCAGCGGCAAGGATTACGAGGGTTTGACGGCCGACTACGCAGGGCTTGTCAGTCAGGCCACCGGATTGCCGGTGCGGGTAAAACGCTTCCCTTCCCGGGAGGCCGCGATTCGCGCCCTGGTCGATGGCCAGGTCGATCTGCTCGGCACCGCGAACGGCTACGAAGCGAGTAACGCCAATCTTGCGCTCTCGGTCCCCTATGCCATTGACCAACCCGTCCTCGTGACGCGCGAAGACGAAACCCGCCCGCTCAGCGAAGGCCTGGCGGGGTTGCGCCTGAGCATGGTCTATCACTATCTGCCGCTGCCCGAAGTCAAGGCGCTATACCCAAAAGCGCTCATTACCTGCTACCCCTCTTATCAGAATGCCCTTAATGCCGTGGCATTCGACCAGGCCGATGTCTTTCTCGGCGACACCCTGTCCACCCATTACATGATCAACAAGGGCTACCTCAACAACGTTCGCATGGCCAACTTCGGCAAGCAGGAGGCGCAGGGCTTCAGTTTCGCCGTGCGGCGCGACAACCCGCAACTGTTGAGCATTATCGATACCGTACTCAACGCCGTGCCGAGCGCCGAACGCGACAACATTGCCAAACGCTGGAACGCCGGCAGCGACCTGCTGCTTACCGACAAGAAACTGCAACTGACCCAACGCGAAGAACACTGGCTCAAGCAGCATCCGGTGGTCAGTGTGGTGGTGAACGAGGCATTCGCGCCGCTGACGTTCTTCGACAGCGATGGCAATTTTCGCGGCATCAGCGCCGACCTGCTCGAACTGATCCGGCTGCGCACCGGCCTGCGCTTCGACATCCGCCGCAGCCGTAACGACGCCGAAATGATCAAACAGATCGATAACCACCAAGTCGACCTGATTGCGGCGCTGCTGCCCACCCCCGAACGCGAGAAGACCCTCAACTTCAGCCGCCCGTATCTGGAAAACTCCTATGTTCTGTTGACCCGAAAGAGCGCCGACGGCCCGAGCAATCTGAATCAGCTCAAAGGCAGACAGGTGGCGATTGCCCAAGGCAATCCGATGGTCCAATACCTGCGCAGCGAGTACCCCGGCATTCGCCTGATCGAAACGCCCGATACGTTCAGTGCAGTCTCATTACTGGCGGAAAATCATGTCGACGGCGCCGTGAGTTCACTGGTGATTGCCAACTACTTCATTTCTTCACGGATCTTCGACCGGGCGTTGCAGATCACCACCACCATCGGCACCGGTCAGGCAGCGTTTTCGCTGGTGACGGCACGGGACAGCACGGAGCTGGCGTCGATCATCAACAAGGCGTTGCTGAGCATTGCCCCGGAAGAGCTGGGGGTGATCAACGGGCGCTGGCGCGGCTATTCCACTGCCTCGCAGAATATCTGGCAAAACTACCAACGCCTCTTTTACCAAGTCATCGCCGCGGCGTGCCTGATATTGCTGCTGTTACTGGTGTGGAACGCTTATATGCGACATCAGATCAAACAGCGCCAGGCAGCCGAGCGCGCCCTCAACGACCAACTGGAATTCATGCGTTCTCTGCTCAACGGTACGCCGCATCCGATCTACGTACGTGATCGCGAAGGACTATTACAGAGCTGTAACGACAGCTACCTCGAAGCATTCAACGCCAGACGCGAAGACGTCATCGGCAAAACCGTCGTTCAGGGCAGTCTGAGCAACGCGTTCGAAGCCCAGGCCTTCCATGCCGATTATCAACGAGTCGTCACCGAGGGCACCCCGCTGCTGCTCGACCGTCCGCTGCATATCGGCAACCGGCGGCTGACGATCTATCACTGGATACTGCCCTACCGCGACTCCAGCGGCGAGGTCAAAGGCATTATCGGTGGCTGGATCGACATCAGCGAACGCCGCCAGTTGTGCGAGGACTTGCGCGCAGCCAAGGAACAGGCCGATGAGGCCAATCGGGCGAAAAGCACCTTCCTGGCAACCATGAGCCATGAAATCCGCACACCGATGAATGCCGTGATCGGCATGCTCGAACTGACGCTGCGGCGCATGGACCCACACCATCCGGATCGTGCCTCGATCGACACGGCCTATCAGTCGGCCAAGGATCTGCTGGGCTTGATCGGCGACATTCTCGACATTGCTCGCATCGAGTCCGGTCGCCTGAGTCTTTGCCCTGAATGGGTGAACCTTGGCGATACGGTGAAATCCGTTGCAAGAATCTTCGACGGGCTCGCCCGCCAGAAAAATCTTGCCTTGCAAGTCGTCTTCAACCCGCCGGACGTTGCCGTGGATGTGCAGATTGACCCACTGCGCTTCAAGCAAGTGCTGTCCAATCTTGTCAGCAATGCCATCAAATTTACCGATCACGGACACATCAGGATCACCCTGGACCTGATGAGTTCGAACACCCCCGGCCGCGCCCTGATGCAACTTAGCGTCCAGGACAGCGGCATCGGCATCAGTGCCGAAGACCAGCAACGTTTGTTCGAGCCTTTCGCCCAGGCAGAAAACGGCAATCGTCAGGCGAAGAGCGGTGCCGGGCTGGGGCTGGTCATCAGTCGCAACCTCTGCGAAATGATGGGCGGACAGTTGCAACTGAGCAGCCAGCCCGGCATCGGCACGCAAGTCTGCGTGTCCCTGCCACTGGACACCGCGCCGGCGCAGATCATTGCACCCCGAACCGAGTCGGCGATCACGCCCGCGACGACGCCCCTGAGCGTACTGGTGGTGGACGACCATCCGGCAAACCGCTTGTTGATGTGCCAGCAGCTGGAATTCCTCGGCCACCGTTTCAGCATTGCCGAAGACGGCTGCAGCGGCCTCGAACTGTGGAAAAACGGCCAGTTCGATCTGGTGATTGTCGACTGCAACATGCCCTTGATGAACGGCTACGAGCTGACCCGCGCAATTCGTCAACAAGAGCTGCAGACACGCAGCCCGCCCTGCACCGTGCTGGGATTCACAGCGAACGCCCAACCCGAGGAAATACAACGCTGCAAGCAGGCCGGCATGAACGACTGTCTGTTCAAGCCATTGAGCCTGAGCCTGCTCAGCCAGTGGGTCGACGGCATCACGCCAACCGCAACGGCGCCGGTATTCAGCCTGGAGAATCTGCGCATGCTCACCGGCGGCAATCCTGCGCAGACGCGACGAATGCTGGTGGAGTTGCTCAAAAGCAGTCGTCTCGACCGCGAAGAGCTGCTCGCACTGTCACCGCAGCATGATCGCGACGCGCTTGCCGTGGTCGCCCACAAGATCAAGGGGGCGGCGCGCATTGCCCAGGCCACACGCCTGATCGAATGTTGCGATGCGCTTGAACACGCCTGCATGCAAGGGTTGGCGACTGACGAGGTCGCCCGTCGAAGCGAGGCAAGCAATCAGGCGATGCTGCAACTGGAGCAGGCCCTGCAGGCGCAATTGGCGGCATTTGACCAAAGCACAATGTGCCGGCCTTAACTATGCTTGAACGCTGAGCAGTGAGTTAAACGTCATGGAGTGTCTGAAATGCCCAGCCCACTGCGCCCGGAGCAACGCCGGTTACCGCTGCACGTGCACATCAGCGTCATGTTCACGTTTTTGCTGTTGCTGACGGGCGTGGTGCTGGGGCTGTTCAATTACCACCAGACCACTAAGATCATCCTGTCGAGCAGCGAAAAACTGTTCACCCGTATCGAGCAGGATGTACGCCTCGATCTACAGGCAACGTATCAACCGATACGCCACCTGTTGAGCCTGCTCGCCGAGAACCCGGCGACTCAGGCCGAGCGCCTCGACCAACGCCTGCCACTGCTCAGGCCGTTCAGCCAATCACTCACCGACAATCCGGATCTGGCCTCTTTGTATCTGGGTTATGCCAACGGCGACTTCTTCATGGTCCGCCCGCTGCGCAGCGCCGCCCTGAAATCCTTGCTCAAGGCCCCGGAAGCGGCGACTTACCAGGTCTGGAGCATCGAGCATGGCCCGCAGGGCGAAGTGCATTCGCAATCGTTGTTCTTCGATCAGGCGCTGGCGCCGATCAGTCGCCGGGACAATCCGCAAGACCGCTACGACCCGCGCGAGCGAGCCTGGTTCACCGACGCCCGTCAGCAGACCGGGCAGATCACCACCGAGCCCTATGTGTTTTTCTCCACCCATACGGTGGGAACCACCCTGGGCCGGCGCAGCGGCAAAAACGCCGTCATCGGCGCCGACCTGACACTGGCCGCGCTGTCGGCAACGCTGGATAAACATCGCGTCACCCCATCGACCGAAGTCGCCTTGTTCGATGCCGACGGCAATGCCGTGGCCTACCCCGACAGCAGCCGCTTGATCGTTGACGACCGCACCGCGCGCCTGGCCCGGGTGACCGATCTGAGCCCGGCGCTGCACGCATTGCTGACCGGCAAGCCCCATGGCATGCGCCTGCACGCCGATGGCCGGCATTGGATTGTCGCCCGCAGCCATATTCAGGAGGGCGGACCGAAAGGCTTGCAGTTGGCGCTGCTGGTGCCGGAAGACGAGTTGCTGATCGATGCCTACCGGATGCGCTGGCAGGGCGCGCTGATCACCCTCGCCACCTTGCTGTTATGCCTGCCACTGGGTTGGGTGATTTCGCGGATTCTGGTCAAGCCGTTGCACGCCCTGGTCAAGGAAGCCGACGCCATTCGCAGTTTCGACTTTAATTTCCCGCTGGCCCGGCGTTCGCCAGTGCTTGAAGTCGACCAGTTGAGCCTGTCGATGGCGCGGATGAAAGACACCTTGGGAAGTTTCTTTCGCATCACCGACAGCTTGTGCGCCGAGACCCGGTTCGCCCCTTTGCTGCAACGGGTCCTCTTCGAAACCGTGCAGATCGCTCAGGCGCAGGCAGGCCTGATCTACCTGCGCGAAAATGATGGCAATCGCATGGAGCCTTACGGGCTGGTGATCGAGGGGGCGCCGCAAGCGCTGGAGGCGTTCGAAGTCGAGGGTCACGACTTGCACAAGAACAACGGCCCGGCATGGTTCGAGCAATTGGTCAGCGCCAATAACGTCGTCAGCCACCTGGGTTTCGATCAGGCCGGTGATCTGCAGAAAATCCTGCTGGCCATGGCAGCCCCGAGAGTCCATCTGATCGGCATCCGTCTGCACAACCGCCACAACGAAACCATTGGCCTGCTGGTGTTGCTGGTGGAAGACAGTGGCAGCGCGGCCGATCTGGAAAAGCTGCGGCCTGATCGCATCGCCTTCCTCCAGGCGGTTTCCGGCGCTGCCGCCGTGAGCATTGAAAGCCAACGCCTGCAAGCCAGACAGAAGCAATTGCTCGACGCGTTTATCCAATTGCTCGCCGGGGCCATCGACGCAAAAAGCCCCTACACCGGCGGCCACTGTCAGCGCGTGCCGGAGCTGACCCTGATGCTTGCCCAGGCGGCGGCCGCCAGCCACGATCCCGCCTTCAACGCGTACCGGCCGAGCGAGGATGAATGGGAAGCCTTGCACATCGCCGCCTGGCTGCACGATTGCGGCAAGGTCACGACCCCGGAATACGTAGTCGACAAGGCCACCAAACTGGAAACCATCAACGACCGCATCCACGAGATCCGCACGCGTTTCGAAGTGCTCAAGCGCGATGCCTGGATCAGCTATTGGCAAGCGCTGGCGACGGGCGGTGACGAGGCAGCACTGGCATGCCTGCGCGATGCCTCGCTGATGGCGCTGGACGACGACTTTGCCTTTGTCGCGCGCTGTAACCTGGGCAGCGAGGCCATGGCCGAAGCGGATTTGCAGCGCCTTGGCGAACTGGCCCAGCGTACCTGGACGCGCACCCTGGACGACCGCCTCGGTGTGTCATGGGAAGAAAACCAGCGTCAGACGCGTACGTCTGCGCCGGTGCTTCCGGTCACGGAAAAGCTGTTGGCGGACAAACCCGAGCACCTGGTCGAGCGCGACCCAAGTGAGCTGATCCCCGAAGACAATCCCTGGGGTTTCAAGCTCGATGTGCCCCGCTACAAATACAATCGTGGCGAACTGTACAACCTGAGCATCGCCCGCGGCACGCTGACCCGCGAGGAGCGCTACATCATCAATCACCACATGGTGCAGACCATCATGATGCTCAGCCACTTGCCCTTCCCCGGGCATCTGGAGAGCATTGCCGAGATCGCCGGCGGCCATCACGAAAAAATGGACGGCACCGGTTACCCCAAACGCTTGAAGCGCGAAGACATGAGCCTGCCGGCCCGGATGATGGCGATTGCCGACATTTTCGAGGCGCTGACGGCCGCCGATCGGCCCTACAAGAAAGCCAAGTCTTTGAGCGAGGCCCTGGGCATCATGGCCACCATGTGCCGCGAGGCCCATATCGACGCCGACTTGTTTGGCCTGTTCATCAACGAGGGGGTGTACATGGCCTACGCCACGCGTTTTCTCGATCCGCAACAAATCGATGCCGTGGATCCGGCCAGCCTGTTGCACAAGGCTGGCCTCACGGCGTGATCAGCAATCGGTCAGACGCAGGAAGATCGCTGCCAAATGTTCGATTCCGGCCTGGTCGTCGACACCAAAACGGGCGAGCTTCGGGCTGTCCAGATCGAGAACGCCGATCAGCCGACCGTCCTTGACCAACGGCACCACCAGTTCGCTGTTCGAGGCACTGTCGCAGGCAATATGACCGGGGAAGGCATGCACGTCCTCAACGCGTTGGGTCTGTCGACTGGCCGCTGCCGCGCCACACACACCGCGGCCGAACGGAATCCGCACACAGGCAATCTGCCCCTGGAACGGACCGAGCACCAGCTCGTCGTTGCGATTGAGATAAAAACCGGCCCAGTTCAGATCGTCGAGCTGGTTGAACAGGAACGCCGAAAACTGCGCGGCATTGGCGATAAAATCGCGCTCGTCCGCCAGCAGCGATTCCAGTTGTGCGGCCAACATGCCGTAGCCTTCGAGGCCCTGGCCGCTTTGTTGCAAATCAATCATGCCTTCTGCTCCAACAATTTCAGTCCCACCCAATATCGGGCGAATTGGTACGCGCAACGTCCGTTACGATTACCGCGGCCGGTGGCCCAGCGCACCGCAAGGATGTCCAGCGCTTCGTCGCGCTGCCAGCTCAAGCCGGCCCTGGCGGCCAACTGGCCGATCCAGTGTTCGACGACGTTGAGAAAATGCTCTTGGGTAAACGGGTAGAACGACAGCCACAGGCCGAAGCGGTCCGACAGCGCGATCTTGTCTTCCACCGCTTCGCTGGGGTGCAGTTCACCGTCGACGCGTTTCCAGTTTTCGTTATCGCTTTCTTTCTCGGGCACCAGGTGCCGGCGGTTGGACGTTGCGTACAGCAAGACGTTGTCCGGCGCCTGCTCCAGCGAGCCGTCGAGCACGCTTTTGAGGACGCGGTAGTCGCCTTCGCCGGACTCGAACGACAGGTCATCGCAAAACAGCACGAAACGCTGCGGCAGCTTGGCGATCTGCTCGACCACGCGCGGCAAATCGGCGAGATGATCGCGCTCGATCTCGATCAGGCGCAGGCCGGCCCCGGCGTGTTCAGCGAGCAGCGCGCGTACCAGCGAAGACTTGCCGGTGCCGCGCGAGCCCCACAGCAAGGCGTGGTTGGCCGGCATGCCGTCAAGGAACTGTTGAGTGTTGCGGCCGAGTTGCTCCAGTTGGCGATCGACGCCGATCAGGTCCGACAGGCGCATGTCGAGGCTGACTTCAAGCGGCAGCAAGTAACCGCTGCGCCCGTCACGCTGCCAGCGCGCCGCCAGGCACGTGTGCCAGTCAATGACGGGACGCGGGGCCGGCAACAGGGGTTCGATTCGCGCCAGAACCGACTCGGCGCGTTCAAGAAAAGCATTCAATCGGGAATCCACGTCTTTTCCTCGGGCAGGTTCACAGTGATGATGACGATCCAGCGCCGACACACAGACCCCAATCCCCGCCTCGAGCCTTGTTACAAGGCGATTCGGGAACCTCGGTATCCATACATGATCGACTATGCTTGAGCAGCGAAGGGAAACGGAAGTGGTTCAACACCCCATGGATATCAAATTCACCCACCGGCTGTCGTACAAGCAAGCCAGGCTTACCGTGCTGGTCGGGTTCATTCTGGGCACGCTGCTCAGCCTGCTGCAAATCGGTATCGATTATGCCAGCGAAGACGCGTCCATCAACCGGGAAATCCTCTCGTTGCTGGAAATCAGCCACAATCCGGCGTCACGCATTGCCTATAACATTGACGCCGAACTCGCCCAGGAACTCACCCTGGGCCTGCTGCGCTCGCCCGCGATCATTTCTGCACAGCTGACCGACAACAACGGCACGGTACTGGCCAACGTCAAACGACCGGAGCTGCAGAGCGGTTACCGGATGATCAGCGACTTTCTGTTCGGCGCCAAACGCCAGTTCGAAGACCGCTTGTACCTCGACCACTTGCCCAACGAGTCCCTCGGTGTCTTGAGCCTGGAAGTTGACACCTATGCCTTCGGCAGCCGCTTCCTGCGGCGGGCCGAAGTCACTTTGCTCAACGGTTTCGCCCGCAGCCTGCTCCTGACCGGGATTCTGCTGGCGCTGTTTTATGTGATGCTGACCAAACCGCTGGTACGGGTGATTCGGGAACTCAGCGGCCGCGATCCGCGCGCCGCGGTGCCGACCATTCTGGAATGCCCGGCCGGGCACAGCAATGATGAAATCGGTGTCCTGGTCAAAGTCGCCAACCAGCAGTTCGAGAATATCGCGACCGAGATCCAGCAACGGCGCAATGCCGAAAACCGCTTGACCGACTACCTCGGTCAACTGGAAAACATCGTCTCGGCGCGCACCGCCGAACTCAAGGCGATCAACGCCCGGCTCAGTCAATCCAACGAGGAACTGGAAATCGCCCGCGGCACCGCGCTGGAAATGGCCGAAGCGCGCTCGGCATTCCTCGCCAACATGAGCCACGAGATCCGCACACCGCTCAATGGCCTGCTGGGCATGATTGCACTGTCGCTCGACGGCCCGCTGAACGCCGAACAGCAGCAACAGCTGTCGATCGCGCACGACTCCGGCAAGGTGCTGGTGGAGCTGCTCAACGATATTCTCGACCTGTCGAAGTTCGACGCCGGGCAACTGGAGCTTGAACATATTCCGTTCGACCTCGGCGCCCTGATCGAAGACACCGCCAACCTGTTGTCGCAGAATGCCGCCCCCAGTGTCGAATTGAGCTGTCTGATCGATCCGCACTTTCCGGCGCTGGTGCTGGGCGATCCGACCCGGGTTCGCCAGATCGTCAGCAATCTGTTGTCCAACGCGCTGAAATTCACCCGGTTCGGCCGGGTGGACGTGCGCCTGAGCACTTACCAGGAGGGCGTGCGCATCGAAGTCTGCGACACCGGCATCGGCATCGCCCAGGAAGCCCAGGTGAAAATTTTCCAGCCCTTCACCCAGGCCGGAGCCGGGATCACTCGCCAGTACGGCGGCACCGGACTGGGCCTGGCGTTGACCTACAACCTCTGCGAAGCCATGCAGGGGCGCCTGACCATCAGTTCGGAGACCGGTTTCGGCAGTCAGTTCTGCGCCGAGCTGCCGCTGCCCTGCCACACCCGGGCGTTGGCTCCTGCCCCGCTGCAGGGAAAAGTCCTGGCAATCACCGCGGCCAGCAGCGGCCTGGCCGAGTTGTTGAAGAGTTTGCTGCCGGTGTGGGGCCTCGAATATGAACAACGCACCATCGATGACTCGTTGCTGGGCCTCAAGCCTGACGTGCTGATCACTGATTGCCCGGAGTGCCTGTTCGGGCTGCGACCGACCATCGTCGCACCGATTCTACTGGTGACCGCCTACGGCAGTTTCCTGCCCAGCGAAGAGGCGGCCGCCCTCGCCCCGTTGCAGCAACAGGCACGACCGCTGGCGCGCAATGCGCTTTATCAGAATTTGCGTCGGACCCTGCAGCCAGACACCGCCACGACCGACGATGCGCGCCTCGAGGCGGCGCCCAGCGCGCGCCGCGCACGGGTCTTGCTGGTCGAAGACAACCCGGTCAATCAATTGGTGGCCAAGGGCATGCTGGGCAAGCTCGGCTGCGAGGTGGTGGTGGCCGCCCATGGTGTCGAGGCGCTGGATCAACTGGAAGTCCAGGCATTCGATCTGGTGTTGATGGACTGCAACATGCCGGTGATGGATGGCTACGAAGCCAGCCGGCAGATTCGTCAAAGCGGGCGCTGGCCGAACCTGCCGATTGTCGCCCTGACCGCCAACGCCATGTCCGAGGAGCGCGAGCGCTGCCGGGCCGCGGGCATGAGCGACTATCTGGCGAAGCCGTTTCGCCGCGAAGAACTGGCAGCGCTGCTCGATCAGTGGATTGCGGCTACGCCAGCGCCTTGATCTGTCCCAACAAGTGATCGAGGCCGTCGCGCAAATCATTGAGGCGGTCCAGATCGACACCGCTGTCACACAGCAGCCGGGCCTTCAACGGTCCGACCTGCGCACGCAACGCCTGTCCGGCAGCGGTCAGGCTCAAATGCACTTCGCGCTCATCGAGGGCCGAGCGCTGGCGCTGCACCAGGTGCAACTGCTCCAGACGCTTGAGCAAGGGCGTCAGCGTGCCGGAGTCCAGCGCCAGACGCTCGCCAAGGGCCTTGACCGTCGGTTGCTCCGGGGCGGTCTCCTGCCACTCCCACAACACCAGCATCGCCAGATACTGCGGGTACGTCAGACCAAGCTGATCGAGCATCGGCTTGTAGGCGCGAATCACCGCGCGGGACGCGGCGTACAGCTTGAAGCACAGCTGGCTGTCGAGCTTCAGCGAATCGACGCTCATTTGAGCAGGGCTTCGATCTCGTGGCTCAGGTCCTGCGGCTTGGTCGCCGGGGCGAAACGCTTGACCACCTGGCCGTCCTTGCCGATCAGGAATTTGGTGAAGTTCCACTTGATGCCCTGGGAACCAAGTACGCCCGGGGCGCGCTTCTTCAATTGCGCGAACAACGGATGAGCGCCGGCACCGTTGACCTCGACCTTTTTGAACAGAGGGAAACTGACGCCGAAATTCAGCTCGCAGAATTCGCTGATCGCGCCCTCGTTACCCGGTTCCTGCTTGCCGAACTGATTGCAGGGAAAGCCCAAAACCACCAGCCCTTGATCCTTGTAGGTTTGCCACAACGCTTCGAGGCCTTTGTACTGCGGGGTGAAACCGCATTTGCTCGCGGTGTTGACCACCAGCACCGCTTTGCCAGCGAAATCGGCCAGGGTCTTCTGCTCACCCTTGATGGTGATGCAAGGGATGTTCAGCAAGTTGTCGCTCATGGGGCGGGCTCCGCAAGAAATGGGAAAGACCAAACATAGCGAGCAATTAAATTGTGTGCAATTTAATTATCCGAAAGGCGACACCCTGTCGCCTTGTCCCTTACTCGCGCGGCTCGAGATTCAGGCACACCGAGTTGATGCAATAACGCAGGCCGGTTGGCGGCGGGCCGTCCGGGAACACATGGCCCAGATGCGCATCGCAGCGCGCGCATTTCACTTCAGTGCGGATCATGCCGTGGCTGGTATCGCGGATTTCGGTCATCGCGCTTGCGCCGATCGGCTGATAGAAGCTCGGCCAGCCGCAGCCGGAATCGAACTTGGTCGTGGAGTCGAACAGCGGCTCATTGCAGCAGACGCAGTGGTAGACACCGTCGGTTTTGGTGTCGTTGTATTTGCCCGAAAACGGTCGCTCGGTCGCGCTCAGACGGCAGACGTTGTACTGCTCGGGGTCGAGCATGGCTTTCCATTCTTCCAGGGGTTTTTGCAACTTTTCCATCATCACACCTCAGCGGCTGAAAAAGCCCGATCTGTACCTTTTCCACGGATCGGGCGGCACGTATGATTGCGCCTCGTCACGCACCAGTCTGGCAGTCAGACCGGGCGCATTCAAACGGATTATGGGAGCCACGGCTCAAGACGTCCGCCTGTGTGAAAACACAGGAATCCCAGCACGGTTGTCCATTCGCCGTCTGGATCGTTCATTTTCGGGATCACATCGCCATGCAGTTCAGCAAATCGAACAAGCTCGCCAACGTCTGCTACGACATTCGCGGTCCGGTGCTCAAGCACGCCAAACGACTGGAAGAGGAAGGCCAGCGCATCCTCAAGCTGAACATCGGCAACCCGGCACCGTTCGGTTTCGAAGCGCCTGATGAAATCCTTCAGGATGTGATCCGCAACCTGCCGACCGCACAAGGCTACAGCGATTCCAAAGGTCTGTTCAGCGCGCGCAAGGCGGTGATGCAGTACTACCAGCAGAAGCAGGTCGAAGGTGTCGGCATCGAAGACATCTACCTGGGCAACGGCGTGTCCGAACTGATCGTGATGTCGTTGCAGGCGCTGCTCAACAACGGCGACGAAGTGCTGGTGCCGGCGCCTGACTATCCGCTGTGGACGGCGGCCGTCAGCCTGGCCGGCGGCAACGCCGTGCATTACCTGTGCGACGAAGGCGCCGACTGGTTCCCGGACCTGGCCGACATCAAGGCCAAGATCACCCCGAACACCAAGGCTATGGTGATCATCAACCCGAACAACCCGACGGGTGCGGTGTATTCGAAGGAAGTGCTGCTGGGCATGCTGGAAATCGCCCGTGCGCATAACCTGGTGGTGTTCTCCGACGAGATCTACGACAAGATCCTTTACGACGATGCCGTGCACATCTGCACCGCGTCCCTGGCGCCGGACCTGCTGTGCCTGACCTTCAACGGCCTGTCCAAATCCTACCGCGTGGCCGGCTTCCGTTCCGGCTGGATCGCTATCTCGGGGCCGAAACACAATGCCCAGAGCTACATCGAAGGCATCGACATGCTGGCCAACATGCGCCTGTGCGCCAACGTGCCGAGCCAGCACGCCATCCAGACCGCGCTGGGCGGTTACCAGAGCATCAACGATCTGGTGCTGCCACAGGGCCGTCTGCTGGAACAGCGCAACCGCACCTGGGAGCTGCTCAACGATATTCCGGGGGTAAGCTGCGTCAAGCCGATGGGCGCGCTGTATGCCTTCCCGAAAATCGACCCGAAAGTCTGCCCGATCCACAATGACGAGAAATTCGTCCTCGATCTGCTGCTTTCCGAGAAGCTGCTGGTGGTGCAAGGCACGGCGTTCAACTGGCCATGGCCGGACCACTTCCGCGTGGTCACCCTGCCCCGCGTCGACGACCTGGAAATGGCCATCGGCCGTATCGGCAATTTCCTCAAATCCTACCGCCAGTAGCTCGCAGTCAGTGCGCAACGGCAGAACGTTGCGCACTGTCTGATTCAGCAACACTTCTACATTCCGCACGTGTGCATGCCTTCTACACTTGCGGTTCAGCCCCGTTTAGCGCACACAACACAATGGCGACGGGGCGCAACTGGCTGCGGTTCATGCCTTAATCTGCCGTGCGAGCTGTGCTGTACACCGAAGAATCAGCTGTAGGACACAGTTTGAAATAGTCACTCAGTTGAATAGCCCGTGGCAGCACCTTATATACCCCGCAGTACGCTACATCTTTAGCTTGAGGAGATTTCTACAACCATGATGCGCATCCTGCTGTTTTTGGCCACTAACCTGGCGGTCGTGCTGATAGCCAGCATCACCCTGAGCCTGTTCGGCTTCAACGGGTTCATGGCGGCCAACGGGGTCGACCTCGACCTCAGTCAGCTGCTGGTATTCTGTGCGGTCTTTGGTTTTGCCGGTTCCCTGTTCTCGCTGTTCATCTCCAAGTGGATGGCGAAGATGAGCACCGGTACCCAGATCATCAGCCAGCCACGCACTCGGCATGAGCAATGGCTGCTGCAAACCGTCGAGCAATTGTCCCGCGAAGCCGGGATCAAGATGCCCGAAGTCGGTATTTTCCCGGCCTACGAGGCGAATGCCTTCGCCACCGGCTGGAACAAGAACGATGCACTCGTTGCCGTCAGCCAGGGCCTGCTGGAGCGCTTTTCGCCTGATGAAGTGAAAGCTGTTCTGGCCCACGAGATCGGCCACGTCGCCAATGGTGACATGGTCACGCTGGCGCTGATTCAGGGCGTGGTGAACACCTTCGTGATGTTTTTCGCACGGATCATCGGCAACTTCGTCGACAAGGTGATCTTCAAGAACGAAGAAGGCCAGGGCATCGCCTACTATGTGGCAACCATCTTCGCCGAACTGGTACTGGGCATCCTCGCCAGCGCCATCGTCATGTGGTTCTCGCGCAAACGCGAATTCCGTGCCGACGAAGCCGGCGCACGCCTGGCCGGGACCAGCGCGATGATCGGCGCCCTGCAACGCCTGCGCGCCGAACAGGGCATGCCGGTGCACATGCCGGACACCCTGAACGCGTTTGGCATCAATGGCGGCATCAAGCAGGGCTTCGCCCGCATGTTCATGAGCCACCCGCCACTGGAAGAGCGTATTGACGCGTTGCGTCGTCGCGGTTGACTGCATCGGTGTAAAAACGAAGGCCTGCAGTGATGCGGGCCTTTTTGCGTTTTCCTGGATGTTTTTCGGCGCCTGATATGGCCTCATCGCGAGCAGGCTCACTCCTACAGGATTTGTGGTATTCACGTAATCCTTGATCCACCAGAAATCAATGTAGGAGTGAGCCTGCTCGCGATGAGGCCGGAACTGCCTGCACAGAACTAACGGCTGGAAAGCCGGTAAACCCGCTCCACCAACGACGTCACCCCCGCATCGGAAAACCTCGGGCTCTCGGCCAACACATCCTGCTGCGCAAGCCTCTGCACCTGCCAGCCCTGACTGAACAACCGCTGCACCTCTTGATCATCCACCGCAAACGGTGGCCCGGGCATTTGCGCCTGAGGGTAATCGAGGGTAATCAACAACCCCTGCACGCCGGGCGCGAGGATTTGCTGGAGATGCGCCGCATAACGTTCACGCATCGGCGCCGGCAAGGCGATCAACGCGGCGCGGTCGTACAACGCCGTGCAGCCTGCAGCATCCTGGGCCGTCAGCGCGAAGAAATCCCCGCACCACAGTTCGATGGCATCACTGCGGTAAACCTTGAAAGCGCCCTCTTCGCTGATCTGCGGTTCGATACGATGCTCGTCGAAAAAACCCTCAACGGCCCTATCCGACAGCTCCACGCCAAGCACCTGATGGCCCTGACCCGCCAGCCACAGCAGGTCCAGGCTTTTCCCGCACAGCGGCACCAGCACACGCGCCGATGGCGTCAGCGCCATCTGCGGCCAATAGCGCTGCAAGTACGGATTCGCTTCAGGTTGATGAAAGCCGATCTGGTTTGAAGCCCATTTCTCGTGCCAAAAGTCAGCCTGCATGTATCCCTCCCGGAAAACCGATGATAAAGCGTTAAAACTTATATTAGATTCATATGAACGATCTGACTGAAGATGGAGCATCTTAACGCTCAGGAACCCTCGCATGTTTCCCAGCCTGTTTATCTCCCATGGTTCACCGATGCTGGCGCTGGAACCCGGCGCCAGTGGCCCGGCATTGACGCGACTGGCCGCCGAACTGCCGCGCCCCAACGCCATCGTCATCGTCTCGGCACACTGGGAAAGCCAGGAACTGCTGGTCGCCAGCCACCCGCAACCGGATACCTGGCACGACTTCGGCGGTTTTCCCCGCGCGCTGTTTGAAGTGCAGTATCCGGCGCCGGGCAATCCGCAGTTGGCGGCCGATGTGGCCGACTTGCTGACAGCGAACGACCTGCCAGCGCGCCTCGATCCGCAACGTCCGTTCGACCATGGCGTGTGGGTGCCCCTGTCGCTGATGTACCCGCAGGCGGATGTTCCGGTGGTGCAAGTCTCGCTGCCGAGTCGCGGCGGGCCGGCATTGCAGACGCGGGTTGGCCGTGCGCTGGCGAGCCTGCGTGAACAGGGCATCCTGATCATCGGCTCCGGCAGCATTACCCACAACCTGCGAGAACTGGACTGGCATGCCGGCCCGGAAAGCATCGAGCCGTGGGCGCGGGATTTCCGTGACTGGATGATAGACAAGCTTACGGCCGACGATGAAGCGGCGCTGCATGACTATCGCCAGCAGGCGCCGAATGCGCTGCGCAGTCACCCGAGTGATGAGCATTTGTTGCCGTTGTACTTTGCGCGCGGTGCCGGTGGGATATTCAGCGTGGCGCATCAGGGCTTTACGATGGGTGCGCTGGGTATGGATATTTATCGCTTCGGTTGAAGCATTCGCGAGCAGGCTCGCTCCCACAGAAGCCAAAAAAAGGCAAAAAAAATCCCCGAACCAGTCGGGGATTTTTTATGTGCGATCAATCAGCCCGAGGGCGGATCAATCTTCGCGGTAGCGACGCAGCTTGAGCTGCTTACCGGCCACGCGAGTGTCCTTCAGCTTGGTCAGGAGTTTCTCCAGACCTTCTTCCGGCAGCTCGACGAGGCTGAAGCTGTCACGCACCTGGATGCGACCGATCGCTTCACGGGCCAGACCGCCTTCGTTGAGGATGGCGCCCAGCAGGTTTTTCGCAGCGATACCGTCACGCGCACCCAGCGCGGTACGGCAACGAGCACGGCCTTCGCCCAGCGGCATTGGCGCGCGACGCTCGCGGTCACCACGGTCAGGACGATCGCCGGAACGCTCAGGACGGTCGCCACGCGGTGCGTTGTTCGGCACCAGTGGACGTTCCTTCTCGATCGCTGCCAAGGTCAGCGCTTGACCGTTGGTAGCCTTGCGCAGCAGCGCTGCGGCCAGTGCACGCGGGGTGCAACCGATGTCGGCGGTCAGGCGATCGAGCAGATCACCGTGGGTCGATTCTGCATCGGCAACCAGCGGCGACAGGCTGTTGGTCAGTTTCTTGATGCGCGCATCGAGCACTGCCTGAGCATCCGGCAGACGCACTTCGGCAACCTTCTGACCGGTCACACGCTCGATCACTTGCAGCATGCGGCGCTCACGTGGCGTGACCAGCAGCAGTGCGCGACCTTCGCGACCGGCACGGCCGGTACGGCCGATACGGTGCACGTAGGATTCCGGATCGTACGGCATGTCAACGTTGAATACGTGAGTGATGCGCGGAACGTCCAGACCGCGAGCAGCAACGTCGGTCGCCACAACGATGTCCAGACGGCCATCTTTCAGCGAATCGATAACGCGCTCACGCTGGTTCTGGGCGATGTCACCGTTCAACGCGGCGGCTTTGTAGCCTTTGGCGTCGAGGGCGCTGGCCAGATCCAGGGTCGCTTGCTTGGTGCGCACGAACATGATCAGTGCATCGAAGTCTTCGACTTCCAGCAGGCTGAGCACGGCCGAGGTTTTCTGGTCAGCGTGAACCAACAGGTGAGCCTGTTCGATCGCGGTAACGGTCTGGGTCTTGGTCTGGATCTTGACGTGTTGCGGATCGCGCAAGTGGCGTTCGGCAATGGCGCGGATCGACTGCGGCAGGGTCGCCGAGAACAAAACGGTCTGACGGGTCGCTGGCAGAGCCTTGAAGATGACTTCCAGGTCATCCATGAAGCCCAGCTTCAACATTTCGTCAGCTTCGTCGAGAACCAGATGGTTCACGGTCGACAGGACTTTCTCGTCGCGACGCAGGTGGTCACACAGACGACCCGGGGTGGCGACAACGATCTGTGCGCCATTACGGATTGCCTTGAGTTGCGGGCCCATCGGCGCGCCGCCGTAAACGGCCACGACAGTAACGCCTGGCATTTGCTTGGCGTAGGTTTCAAAAGCGGTTGCTACTTGCAGCGCCAACTCTCGGGTTGGCGCCAGGATCAGGGCTTGCGGTTCGCGCTTGGCAGGATCGATGCAGTGCAGAATAGGCAGTGCGAACGCGGCGGTTTTACCGGTACCGGTTTGCGCCTGGCCAATCATGTCCTGGCCGGCCATGATGATCGGGATCGATTGCTGCTGAATCGCCGAAGGCTCTTCGTAGCCGGTCGCTGCGACGGCTGCAAGAATATTCGGATTAAGATTAAAAGCGGCGAATCCGCCGGTTTCCTGGGTCATGGGTCTGCCTCTAAGTGCATCCGCAAAGACCCATGCTCCAAAGCTGCGCATGCCGTGTTGAGACTCAAGAGTCGCCCTGGCAGCTTTGTCGGCGGGGATTTGCGAAAACGAATGAATGAAGATGGATCGTCAAGGAAGAGCCCGCAATGCGGACGTGCAGCCGAAGCTGACTTCGGGAAATTGCGCTACCTAAACGCGGCCCGGTTAAAGGCCGGCGCGCACTATACCGGATTTCGCCCAACAAGGGAGCTTTTTTTATCGCCGCAATCCGTGTGTCACCGCTGTGTAACGGGGTTTTGCGGATAATCGCGCAACGGTCTATTTTGCAAAGGCCCGTCCCTGCGGGCGATCACGCTTAAACGGTTCACCGACCTGCGGCAAAGCGCCGCGCACCTGCCCTTCGCGTTCGAGGATTTCGCCATGAATCAGCCCTGCGCCGGCCGCGTCAGCCGAGAACGTCGTGGTCACGTGCACCTGATCGGCCTCGATCGGGCGGCCAAGCGCAACGCCTTCGACCTTGATCTGCTCAATGACCTGAGCCTGGCTTACGGCGAGTTCGAAGCCGACCGCGAAGCGCGGGTGGCCGTGGTGTTTGGCCACGGCGAGCACTTTACCGCCGGCCTCGATCTGGTCAACGCCAGTGCCGCTCTGGCCGAAGGCTGGCAGGTTCCGACCGGCGGTTGCGATCCGTGGGGCGTTTTCGTCGGGCCACGGGTGAGCAAACCGGTGATCATCGCGGCGCAGGGCTATTGCCTGACCATCGGCATCGAGTTGATGCTGGCCGCTGATATCAACCTGTGTGCGAGCAACACCCGCTTCGCGCAAATGGAAGTGCAGCGTGGGATCTTTCCGTTTGGTGGCGCGACGTTACGTTTCCAGCAGATCGCCGGCTGGGGCAATGCGATGCGCTGGCTGCTCACCGGTGATGAGTTTGATGCGCATGACGCGTTGCACCTGGGCCTGGTGCAGGAAGTGATGGCCAGTGAAGACCTGATGCCGCGAGCCATTGAACTGGCTGAGCGGATCGCCCGACAGGCGCCGTTGGGGGTGCAGGCGACGTTGCTGTCGGCACGGCAGGCGCGGTATGAGGGTGAGACGGCGGCAGCGCAGGGGTTGCCGGTGTTGGTGAAGAGGTTGTTGGCGACCGAAGATGCCCGGGAGGGGGTGCGGTCGTTGGTGGAGCGGCGGCCTGGGGTTTTCAAAGGCGTTTGAGAAGTTTGGCGCCTACCAAGGCGCCATCGCGAGCAGGCTCACTCCTACATTTGGAACGCAATCCCCTGTAGGAGTGAGCCTGCTCGCGATAGGGCCGGCACGGCCCTCGTTTCAGGTCGCCGGGCGAATCGCCTTGATCAACGACTGCAACGAATACCCCAACCGCGGCGCCAGCGCCCCGGCCCGTTGGGTCAGCGCCTGCATGTCCAGGTCCTGATCGAGATCCGCCGGTACGATCAGAATCACGTTGCCCTCCTTCACCGGCAGCTCCCAGTAATGCCGGTGGTAGAGCCCGCGCAACAACGCCGCGCCCAGCGGCTTGCCGTCGTCGGTGGCCCACTGATTGATCACCAGCCAGCCGCCCGGATTCAGGCGTTTCTGGCAGTCGCCGAGGAAACTCCACGCCAGATGCCCGACACCCGGGCCGACATCGGTATACAGGTCGACGAAAATCAGGTCCGCCGGCTCGGCGCTCGGCAGCAACTCGAGGGCATCGCCGACGCGGATGTACAGCCGCGGATCGTCATCCAGCCCCAGGTATTCGATCGCCAGGCGCGGTACGTCGGGCCGCAGTTCGATGGCTTCGACGTCTTCCAGCGGGAGAAACTTCAGGCACGCCTGGGTCAGCGTGCCGGCGCCCAGGCCAAGAAACAGCGCACTCTCCGGCTGCTCATGGCACAGCGCGCCAATCAGCATCGCGCGGGTGTAGTCGTACTCCAGCCAGCTCGGATCAGCGGTAAACACGCAGCTCTGCTCGATCGCATCGCCAAATTCAAGAAACCGGTAATCGGCCACTTCCAGCACACGAATCACGCCGAACTCGTCCTGTACTTCGGCGAGCAGATGCTCGACGCGCTCCTCAGTCATTTCGTCTCCTGATGGTCACCGGGCGCGGTGACGCGATGGCACCGCTATGGCGCCGTGGCAAAGCGCCGATTGTCGGCGAAGGGGTGGCAGCAGGTCACGCACTAATTGCTGCTAACATGGCGTTCCCCTGCGTATGAACTTCGAGACCGTGATGAGCCAACCGTGGAGCCCTGACAGCTGGCGCGCTTTGCCGATCCAGCAACAACCGCAATACCCCGACGCCGCGCACCTGCGCCAGGTCGAGCAGACCCTGGCCAGCTATCCGCCGCTGGTGTTCGCTGGCGAGGCGCGCGAGCTGCGCCGTCAGTTCGCCGAAGTGACTCAGGGCCGGGCGTTCCTGCTGCAGGGCGGCGATTGCGCAGAAAGCTTTGCCGAATTCTCTGCGGCGAAAATTCGTGACACGTTCAAAGTGCTGCTGCAAATGGCGATTGTCATGACCTTCGCCGCCGGCTGCCCGGTGGTCAAGGTCGGACGCATGGCCGGTCAGTTCGCCAAGCCGCGCTCGGCCAATGACGAGACCATCGGCGGCGTGACGCTGCCGGCCTACCGTGGCGACATCGTCAATGGCATCGGCTTCGACGAGAAAAGCCGCGTGCCGGACCCGGAACGGCTGTTGCAGTCCTATCACCAGTCCACCGCAACCCTGAACCTGCTGCGCGCCTTCGCCCAGGGCGGCTTTGCCGATCTGCATCAGGTGCACAAGTGGAACCTGGACTTCATCGCCAACTCGGCGCTTGCCGAGAAATACAGCCACCTCGCCGACCGCATCGATGAAACCCTGGCGTTCATGCGCGCCTGCGGCATGGACAGTTCGCCGCAACTGCGCGAAACCAGTTTTTTCACCGCTCACGAGGCGCTGCTGCTGAACTACGAAGAAGCCTTCGTGCGCCGCGACAGCCTGACCAACGATTACTACGATTGCTCGGCGCACATGTTGTGGATCGGCGACCGCACCCGTCAGCTCGACGGCGCCCACGTTGAGTTCCTGCGCGGGGTGAACAACCCGATCGGCGTCAAGGTCGGCCCGAGCATGAACCCTGACGACCTGATTCGTCTGATCGACGTGCTCAACCCGGACAACGACCCGGGCCGACTTAACCTGATCGCGCGGATGGGCGCGAACAAGGTCGGCGACCACCTGCCGGCGCTGATCCGCGCAGTGCAGCGCGAAGGCAAACAAGTGCTGTGGAGTTCCGACCCGATGCACGGCAATACGATCAAGGCCAGCAGCGGCTACAAGACCCGCGACTTTGCGCAGATCCTCGGTGAGGTAAAACAGTTCTTCCAGGTGCACGAAGCGGAAGGCAGTTACGCTGGCGGCATTCATATCGAGATGACCGGGCAGAACGTCACCGAGTGCATCGGCGGCGCGCGGCCGATTACCGAAGATGGCTTGTCGGACCGTTATCACACCCACTGTGATCCACGGATGAATGCCGATCAGTCGCTGGAGCTGGCGTTTTTGATTGCCGAGACCTTGAAGCAGGTTCGGCGCTAGACCGAGTCGCCCCCTTCGCGAGCAGGCTCACTCCTACACTTGGAATGCGTTTCCCCTGTAGGAGTGAGCCTGCTCGCGATGAGGCCGTTTCAGCTTCCATCAACCTGCGCCAATGCCACCCGCAACCGAGCCGCACTCTCGCGCTGACAATTCAACTGCACGCGCGCCAACCCCAACCAATCGGCCATTCGCCGTAAATTCAAGGCCAGCGCCAGCATCCCCGCCTCGTCCAGTCCCGGCGCCTCTTCGTGCACCGCATGCACCGCCAACTGCCCCGCCGCTCGCTCGGCACGCAGGTCAACGCGCGCGGCAATTCGCTCGTTGTGCAAAAACGGCAACACGTAATAGCCATAAACCCGTTTGTGCTGCGGCGTATAAATCTCCAGCCGATAGCGAAAATCGAACAGACGCTCGGTTCGGCTGCGCTCCCAGATCAACGAATCGAACGGCGACAGCAGCGCGCTCGCCGAAACTTTACGCGGTATCTTCGGCGCCGGCAGGCAATAGGCGATCTGCCGCCAACCGGCAACTTCGCAGGTGTGCAACTGACCAGCCTCCACCAGTTCCGCCAGGCGCGGGCGCGCATCCGCAGGATTCAGGCGGAAATAATCACGCAGGTCTTTCTCCGTAGCGACGCCCAACGCTTGCGCCGCGTGCAGCAGCAAACCACGCTGGGCCTGGGCCTCGTCAGGCATCGGCTGTTGAAGCATTGCTGCGGGAAACACTCGCTCGGGTAAGTCGTACAAACGCTCAAAACCACGCCGCCCCGCCACCGTCACTTCGCCGGTTGCGAACAACCATTCCAGCGCAAGTTTTTCCACACTCCAGTCCCACCATGGCCCCGCCTTGTCCTGGCGGGTCGACAGACTGCCGGCGCCCAACGCGCCCTGCTCTTGAACCGCGCCCAGCACCCGGCGAATGACGTCCTGGCGCTCGCGACCGAACGTTGCCAACTGCCGATAGATGTCCTCGCCACGCCTGGCGCGCTGCATGCGCCAGCGCATCAGCGGATACATCGACAACGGCAGCAACGAGGCTTCATGTCCCCAATATTCGAAAATCGTACGCCGACGGCCCGAGCTCCAGGCAGCCTGGTCGAGCAGATCCGAAGAATACGTACCGAGACGAGAGAACAGCGGCAGGTAGTGCGAGCGCACCACGGCGTTGACGGAGTCGATTTGCAGCAGGCCCAGCCGTTCGATCAGCCGGTTGAGGTGCGCAGCGTTGACGGTTGGCGGCTGGCGCCCGTTGAATCCTTGGGCGGCCAGCGCCAGACGTCGCGCCTGTTTGAGGGATAAGGCCAGTGTCGCGGGCATGAGCATCTCCTTGTCTGCTCGCAACCTACCTCAGCCGAAAGTGGTTTGTGTAGCGTTCGCTTGATCATTTATGCATCGGGTCGTCCCAGAACGGCCGCACCGACTCGTGCTCGACATCGGCACGACTGACGCCGATGTCCTTCAGCGCTTCGTCGCTGAGACTGGCCAGCAATTCACGTTCGCGGTGCAATTCGTACCAGCGGCTAAACTTGTGCAGCAGGTCGGAAACAATATGGCCGTGGCCGGCATGTTCTACATCGCCTGGATACTCTCTTTGACCTTTCATCGTGTTGCCTCCTTTTGTGGATGGCTCAAGTCTCGCGCTGGCGCTAAGATCAATCCAACGAATGTTTCTGATGGCATGCATCACGGAGATTCATCAATTGTCGGCCTACCCCAGTATCGATACCGATGTCCTGCGCACCTTTGTCGCCATTGCCGATCAAGGCGGGTTCACCCGCGCCGGCGAGATGGTCAACCGCACGCAATCGGCGGTGAGCATGCAAATGAAGCGGCTGGAAGAAGACGTATTGCAGCGCCAGCTGTTTGAGCGCGACGGCCGCCAGGTGCGGCTGACTGCCGAGGGCCAGGTGTTGCTCGGCTATGCGCGGCGCATCCTCAAGTTGCACAGCGAGGTGTTCAACACTTTGCGCGAGCCGCACATGGTCGGCACCGTCCGGATCGGCACGCCGGACGATTACGTGATGCGCTTTCTGCCGGGGATCCTGTCGCGGTTCGCGCAGTTCTATCCGCTGATCCAGATCGAGGTGCATTGCGAGTCGAGCAAGCAGTTGTTGCAACGCACCGATCTGGATTTGTCGATCGTCACCCGCGAGCCGGGCAACGAGCTTGGACAGCTATTGCGCAAGGAGCGGTTTGTCTGGGCCGAAGCACAAAATTTCAGCGCGCACGAGCAGACGCCGCTGCCGCTGGCGATGTTCAACAGTGATTGCTTTTGCCGCTTGTGGGCGTGTAACGCACTGGATGCGATGGGCCGCGATTACCGCATCGCCTACAATAGCAGCAGTTTGTCGGCGCTGATGGCCGTGGTCAGCGCGGGTCTGGCGATCACCGCGCAACTGGAGAGCCTGATCACCCCGGACATGCGCATTCTCGGTGCCGACGAAGGCCTGCCGTTGTTGCCGGAAGCCAGCATCATGCTGATCCGCAACCTCAACAATCCGTCGCCGATCACCGAATGCCTGGCCGAGCACATCGTCGAAGGCTTCAAACTTTAAACGCGAGCATCACCGCACACAGCACCAGAAAACCGCAGAACAGCCCCCGCAGCAGTTTTTCCGGCAAGGCGTGGGCGACTTTCACGCCCCAACTGATGCTGGCCAGACCGCCGATGGCCAAAGGCAAGCCGATCATCCAGTCGACTTCGTGGTGCACCGCGTACGTGACCAGGGTCACGCCGGTGCTTGGCAATGCCAGCGCCAGCGACAGACCTTGCGCCACCACTTGCGTGGTGCCGAACAGGCTGGTCAACACAGGCGTGGCCACCACAGCGCCGCCGACGCCGAACAACCCGCCCATGGTCCCGGACGCTGCGCCAAGCACGCCGAGCCACGGCCAGGAATAGCGCATCTCGGCGCTCGGCGCGGGTCGCCGGCCGAACATTTTCAGCAGGTTGTAAGCCGACAGCGCCACCAGAAACGCGACAAAGCCGATGCGCATGGTTTGCGCATCGATGCCCACCGCCCAGATCGAACCGAGCCAGGCAAAGCAAAAGCCCATCGCCGCCAACGGCAGCGCATGACGCAGTTCGATGCGATTGCGTTGGTGATAGCGCCACAGCGCCAGCATCACGTTCGGCACCACCATCACCAGCGCGGTGCCTTGGGCGATCTGTTGATCCAGTCCGAACCACACGCCGAGCAAGGGAATGGCGATCAAGCCACCGCCGATGCCGAAGATGCCGCCCAAGGTGCCCAGGGCGGCGCCAAACAACAGGTACAACAAAAGCTCCATCACAACCGTCATCCTCAAGCGTCAAGTGAGCAATGCTACGCAGTCGCGCCTAGCGGGGAAACGCACAGCAACGCACAATGGCTATGCCGATTTTGCACAAGCGTGTTTTTCTGATGAATCCCAACCAATTGACCGACCAGCTCGGCTTGTTCCTTGATGTATTGGAGAGCGGCAGCTTTTCGGCCGCTTCGCGTCGCCATCCGCTGACGCCTTCCGCCGTGGCGCGGCGCATCGACAGCCTGGAAAGTGCGGTGGGTAGCCAGTTGTTCGTGCGCAGCACTCATGCCGTACTCCCGACCTCGGCCGGCATGGCGTTTGCCGAACGAGCGCGACGGATCATCGCCGAGCTGCAACTGGCACGCGCCGAAGCCGTGTCCCTGAGCAGCGCACCTGAAGGGCTGATCCGCATCGACGCACCCGCGGCCTTCGGACGTCGGCACCTGGCGCCAGTGATTGCCGATTTTCTTTTGCTCTACCCCGGACTCGACGTGCAGATGCACCTGATCGACAGCTTCATCGACATGGCCGGCGCCAATCTGGGCAAGGTCGACCTGGTGCTGCGTGCCGGCCAACTGGCCGACACCCGATTGGTCGCGACACCGCTGGCGAGCATGGTCCGTGTCGCCTGCGCCAGTCCCGACTATCTGAAGCGCCGTGGCGTGCCCAATCACCCTGCGCAGTTGAGCGAACACGACGGTCTGGACTGGGAAGGCCTTGCGCCGCCCTTCGCCTGGAAGTTCGAGGTGGACGGGCAGATGCAGTTGCATCGTCCGTCGCGCATACGCCTGAGCGCCAACAATGCCGAGGCCCTGGCGTGTGGCGCGGCGGCGGGACTGGGCGTCGCACACCTGCCAACCTGGCTGGCCAGCGAATACCTGCTGCGCGGCGAGTTGCTGCCGCTGTTTTGTGAACACGGCCTGCCGCCGCCGGAGTCCACCGGCATTTATGCGCTGCGGATGGAACAGCAGATTCATTCGCGCAGTCGGTTGTTGCTGGAGTACCTGAAAACCCGCTTCAGCCCGGTGCCGCCTTGGGACCTGGCTTTGCAACGGCAATTCGCTCGACACTGACCCGGGTATATTTATCTGGCGCATTAAAGATTCGAGCGCTAGATTTAAAACGATCAACGATCAAGGCTTTGACATGACTTCCGAACGCGACAACTGCGACGACTTGCTGCTCGACAATCAGGCGTGCTTCGCCCTGCACTCGACGTCGCTGATGATGACCAAGGTCTACAAACCGCTGTTGCAGGCGCTGGGGCTGACCTATCCGCAGTATCTGGCGATGATGGTGCTGTGGGAGCAAGACGGTTTGACCGTGGGAGAAATCAGCGCGCGTCTGCTTACCGATCCGGGATCGCTGACCCCGCTGCTCAAACGCCTGGAAGCGGAAGGCCTGCTTAGCCGCACCCGCAGCAAAGTGGATGAACGGGTGGTGATTGTCGAGCTGACCGAAGCGGGCCGGGCCTTGCGCGACAAGGCGCAGACCGTGCCGCAGTGCATTTTGGGCGCCAGCGGCTTCACCCTTGAGCGCTTGCAGAAATTGCAGGCCGAACTGCAGGCGCTGCGGGGGCATCTGCAAGACAGCCTCAACTGAACGCCACAGCCCCCTGTAGGAGTGAGCCTGCTCGCGATAGCGGTATTCCAGTCACCGCATATGTTGCCTGACAAAACGCTATCGCGAGCAGGCTCACTCCTACAGTAGAGCGCCTTCGCCTGAAAAATATCTTTCGCCTTCAAAACCCCTCCGAGCCTTCTATCTCAACCCTTTCCAGCTGATTGATCTCTCGACAGTCACGTTATTTCAAATTTTTTCAAAATTTTATCTTGCGCACTAAACATTAGCGCTATACATTCTCTTCACACCTACTTAGCGCGCAAACAATTAGCGCACAACATCACAACCTACGAGGCTCACACCATGCAAACTCTCTACACCGCAATCGCAACTTCCACTGGCGGCCGTGACGGTCGTGCGATCTCCAGCGACAACGTGCTTGACGTCAAACTCGCCACCCCCAAAGAACTCGGCGGTGCCGGTGGCGCGGCGACCAACCCTGAGCAACTGTTCGCTGCCGGTTACTCGGCCTGCTTCATCGGCGCGTTGAAATTCGTCGCCAGCCAGACCAAACGCAAAATTGCGGACGACGCGTCGATCACCGCCCACGTCGGCATCGGCCAGATCCCTGGCGGTTTCGGTCTGGACATCGATTTGCACATCAGCCTGCCGGGCCTTGAACAAGCCGACGCACAAGCGCTGGTCGACGCGGCCCACCAGGTCTGCCCGTACTCCAACGCCACCCGTGGCAACGTCGATGTCCGTCTGCACGTCACTGTGTAATCACTGAAGCCCCCCCGGCCCGAACAAGGAAATTGAACATGAACACTTTCAGCAAAGTCTTGACCGGTACCCTTCTCGCCCTGTCTGTGCATAGCGCCTTTGCCGGTGATGTCGAACACAACACCCAGGCCTTTCTCGATGCGCTGAATTCAGGCAGCGGCAAGCCGATCGAGCAGCTGTCGCCCAAGGATGCCCGCGCCGTGCTGGTCGGCGCGCAGTCCGGGGTCAAGTTGACGCTGCCCAAAGCCGACGTCAGCGAAAAGACCGTGCAGGTCGATGGTCAATCGTTGAGCCTTACCATCGTCCGGCCGGCCGGGGTCAAGGGTGAGCTGCCGGTGTTCATGTTCTTCCACGGCGGCGGCTGGGTGCTGGGGGATTTCCCGACGCACGAACGCCTGGTGCGCGATCTGGTGGTCGGTTCGGGCGCGGCGGCGGTGTTCGTCAACTACACACCTTCCCCGGAAGCGCATTACCCGGTAGCGATCAACCAGGCCTACGCCGCGACCAAGTGGGTGGCGGAACACGGCAAAGAGATCAACGTCGATGGCAAGCGTCTGGCCGTGGCCGGCAACAGCGTCGGCGGCAATATGGCGGCGGTTGTAGCGCTGATGGCGAAAGACAAAGGCACGCCGGCGATCAAATTCCAGGTGCTGCTGTGGCCAGTGACCGATGCCAACTTCGACACCGGTTCGTATAACCAGTACGCAGAAGGTCACTTCCTCACCCGCAACATGATGAAGTGGTTCTGGGACAACTACACCACCGACGCCAGGCAGCGTAACGAGATCTACGCCTCGCCGCTGCGCGCCACCACCGCACAACTCAAAGGCTTGCCGCCTGCGCTGGTACAGACCGCCAGCGCCGACGTGCTACGTGATGAGGGCGAGGCTTACGCACGCAAACTCGACGAAGCGGGTGTGCCGGTGACGGCGGTGCGGTACAACGGCATGATCCACGATTACGGTTTGCTCAACGTGGTCAGCCAGGTGCCGGCGGTGCGGTCGGCGATGTTGCAGGCTTCGCAGGAGCTGAAGGAACATCTGAAGTAACCACATCCCCCTGTAGGAGTGAGCCTGCTCGCGATAGCGTCATTTCAGTCGACCTCTTCTGTGACTGAATCACCGCCATCGCGAGCAGGCTCACTCCTACAGGGGATTTGCGTTGTTGCACAAACCGCAGGCACAAAAAAACCCGACTCAATGGTCGGGTTTTTTCTTTCCGTAAAAAGCAGTGCTTATTTGGCACGGCCTTTGTAGGAACCGCCTTCGCGGGTATCGATCTCGATCATGTCGCCGATTTCGATGAAGTCAGCTACCGACAGCTCGGTACCGTTCTTCAGTTTGGCAGGCTTCATCACCTTGCCGGAAGTGTCACCGCGAGCGGAGCCTTCGGTGTAGTCAACCTGACGCACGATGGTGGTCGGCAATTCTACGGAAACCAGACGCTCTTCGAAGAACACGGCTTCGCAAACGTCGGTCATGCCTTCTTCAACGAAAGGCAGAACGCTTTCGATGTCTTCGGCGTTCAGTTCGTACATGGTGTAGTCAGTGGTGTCCATGAACGTGTAAGTGTCACCGCTGATGAACGACAGGGTGGCTTCTTTACGATCAAGGATCACGTCGTCCAGTTTGTCGTCCGCACCGTAAACGGTTTCGGTCTTGTAACCGGTCAGCAGGTTCTTCAGCTTGGTCTTCATGATCGCGCTGTTACGGCCCGACTTGGTGAATTCAGCTTTCTGAACCAGCCAAGGATCGTTGTCGATACGGATCACGGTACCGGGTTTGAGTTCTTTACCAGTTTTCATTGCGAATATCCGAATTTGGATGGGATTTACAAAAATCTAGGCCGCGTATCATATCCAATTTACATAAAACTGTACCAGCGCCGTGGCAAGATCGGCCTGCAAGGCCTGTTCCAGACACCAAGCTTCGGCGTTTTCCTGCAGCGGTGGCCAGTGTTTGCGGGCTGCCAGCCAGTGCCCGCCGATCGGTTGACCGGCGTTCCAGGCGCGCCAGAGACCGTTCATCGCCTGGGCGGCTTCCGGTGGCAGGCCTTTGGTATAGAGCGCGAGGAAGGCGTCGAGCTTGTCCAGGTGGATATCGTCATCCTGCTGATAGATGTGCCAGAGCATCGGCCGCCCCGCCCATTGCGCCCGGACGAAGGAATCTTCGCCGCGCACCGCATTGAAATCGCAGCACCAGAGCAAGTGATCGTATTGGTCTTGCCGGACGAACGGCAGCACCTGCACGGTCAGCGTCTGGCGTACATGAATCGCGCCGACAGTGAGGGTTTCCACGCCCAGCCAGCGCGCCACATCGCCGAGAATCCGCCCTTCCGGTACCAGCAGGTGGGTCGGCGTCGCGTCCCCGGCCAGCACGTCCAGCCAACTGGCCAATCCGGTATTTTCGTAAGCAAACAGCGAGATCAACTGCGCACCGGGCGCGGGATCAATGCCCAACCCTTGCAGGAATTGTCGCTGCGCCGACCGATCCTGCTGAAACTGCCGACGCCGTTCGAGCAATCCGCGTTCACGCAGCAGCCCCCCCGTCCCCGATTTGAAGCCCGGAAAGAAGAAGAACTTTTGCACCGTTTTGTATTTCACCGATGGCAAGCCGTGACAGCCGGTCACCCAGTCTTCGGCGCTGAGATAATCGAGGTTGAGCCACAGCGGCGGTGTTTCCCGCGCGGCCATGCTGTCCATGTAATCAGCGGGCAACTGGCAGGCGAAGGCAGCGATCACCACATCGGCGGCCTCGGCGTGGGCCCACTCGCTCGGCCAGTGACGCACCTCGACACCCTGCTGCCATTGCTGCGCAAGATCGACGTCGATCTCTGGGCAAATGCGCTCGAACGCACGCAAATCATCGACCCACAAGCGCACCGGCAAGGCATGTTCGGCCACCAGTTGCCGGGCCAGACGCCAGGTGACGCCGATGTCGCCGAAGTTGTCGACCACGGTGCAGAAAATATCCCAGCGGGTTTTCGGTTGCGGCATTCAAGACTCCCCGTTGGCAAAAACGCTGATTGTCCGCATAAATGACCTCGTGCAGAAGAGCCGACGGCGATTAATCTTCGTGCGACAATCGCGGCACTTGCCCGCAATCATCGCCAGGAGGCAGCCATGCCCTACCGCCCCAATCCGCGTCGCCCCTTACCTGTTCAGCTTAGCGCGCTGCATTTGATCGGCAGCATAGCTTTGGGCCTGTGGCTGGGCTTCGTCGCCATCGCACTGACCTGCTGGCTGCTGTCGCGTTTTATCTTCCCCGAGCAACTGGCGCCTGTCGCCCAAGCGGTGCAGCAGAGAGTCAATCCACCCGCGACGGCGCCAGTTCCCGTGCAAGTTCAGCCGGACATCCCGGCGCAAAGTCCACTGTTCCAACAGTACGAAGAAAACCTGCGCAAGAACGAACAACAGGCCCGGCTGGATCAGGCGCGCGCCAATTCACGTAATGCTTCCAACCCCAAATGCCAGTTCTGGCTGCAACAGGACCAGACCGCGCCGACTGAAAAGAGCCGCGCCAACGTTTTACAATTCTGCGATTGACCATGAACAAACAGACCGTCCACCAATTGATTCTCGATAAGCTGCGCATCGACCTCGACATCGCCGAGCGTGCTGCGCAGACCGCTTACGAAACCGCGACCCACGAAGAGAACATCGCTGAAAACAAATACGACACCCTGGGGCTGGAGGCATCCTATCTGGCGGCGGGCCAGGCGAAACGGGTCGAGGAAATCCGCCAGTCACTGGCGTTGTGCCAAAACCTGACGTTGCGCGCCTACGATGAAAATCGCGGGATCGAAGTCGGCGCCCTGCTCGGTCTGGAGGACGAAAAGGGGCGCGAGCAATGGCTGTTTCTGGCGCCGGATGCGGCAGGCCTGAAAGTCGACGTGGTCGGTCAGCCGATTACCGTCATCACCCCGCGCTCGCCGCTGGGCAAAAGCCTGCTGGGCAAGTTCGAGGGCGATGAGGTGGAGATTCTGGTGGCGGGCACCCGGCAACAGTTTGCTGTCACCGAGGTGCTTTGAAGCAGCGGATCAGTGAACCGGCAGTTCGACGCCGTCGAACAGTTCTTCCAGTTCCTGCTTGTTGTGGCATTGAATGGCCTTGGCCATGACTTCCCGGGTCAGGTGCGGGGCAAACTTCTCGATGAAGTCGCACATGAAACCACGCAGGAAAGTGCCGCGACGGAAACCGATCTTGGTCACGCTCGACTCGAACAGTTCACTGGCATCCAGCACCACCAGGTCGTTATCGAGCTTGGTGTCGACGGCCATTTTCGCCACGATGCCCACGCCCAGGCCCAGACGCACGTAGGTTTTGATCACGTCGGCGTCAGCGGCAGTGAACACCACTTTCGGCGTCAGGCCGCGATGACTGAAAGCTTCGTCGAGTTTCGAACGGCCGGTGAAGCCGAACACATAGGTCACGATCGGGTATTCGGCCAGGGCTTCAAGTGTCAGCTTCGGCAGTTTGGTCAGCGGATGGCCCTGGGGCACGACCACGCAGCGGTTCCAGCGGTAGCACGGCATCATCACCAGATCGCCGAACAGTTCCAGCGCTTCGGTGGCGATGGCGAAATCGACGGTGCCATCAGCGGCCATTTCAGCGATCTGCATCGGCGAGCCCTGATGCATGTGCAGCGCCACGTCCGGGTATTGCTTGATGAAATTGCTGATCACCGGCGGCAGGGCGTAACGCGCCTGGGTGTGAGTGGTAGCAATCGACAGCGTGCCTTTCTTCTCGTTGGAGAATTCCTGGGCAATCTGTTTGATGCTTTCGACCTTGCGCAGAATCTCGCCGGCGGTGGTGATGATGCGCTCACCGGCCGGGGTGACGCGGGTCAGGTGCTTGCCGCTGCGGGCAAACACTTCGACGCCCAGTTCGTCTTCCAGCAGGCGAATCTGTTTACTGATGCCCGGTTGCGAGGTGTAGAGGCTTTGGGCGGTAGCGGAAACGTTGAGGTCGTGGTGCGCCACTTCCCAGATGTAGCGCAGTTGTTGAAGCTTCATATGAATCCCTCAAAGCAGAAAGACGCCACGGGCATCAGCGACGGTATATAACTATATTAATGGTTTGGATAATAAATCTAGAACTTTTTTATCAAAGCGCCATTATTCTGCCTCAGCGATCCTCCCGGCGCCGACGCTCCACCAACGGCACCAGATACACCGGCACCTTGGCCAATTGCAGGACCCGCGCCGCCGTGCGCCCCAACGGTGTTTCCGCACCGACCCCGTGGCTGTGACTCCCTACGATCAGTAAATCGACGGAGAGTTTCTGCACCTGGTCGAGAATCACCTGCGACGGATCGCCCTGCAGCACGCGCACCGCGCGAATGCGCTGCAAGTCCTGCTCGCCCTCGTCCCCCAGCTCTTCGCGAAAGCTGTCCAGCACCCGCTGCTCGATGTTGGCGATGACAGTTTTCAGACCCTGACTATGGAATTCGTTCAATGCCTGTTCGTCGAGGTAGCTCTGCAGCACCGACTCGGCAAACAGGCCCATGGGCTCCACCGCATGCACCACATACAGATCGGCATTGAATGTTCGCGCCAGCGCCAGGGCATGCTGCATCACGAACGGTGCGTAAAGACCGAGGTCGGTGGCATACAGCATTGAGCGAATCATGGGACCTCCTCGCGAGCCAACGATGGCGGAGATTGATTCAGCTTAGCAGTGCCTCGGCGAGTACGACGTGTGACGCAATGTCCTGAACCAGAAGGCTCTAGATCGAAGGTTCGTTGCTGATGCCGTGCGGCACATGGCCGGTGGCGACCACCTCTCGGGCCAGTTCGCAGTGGCCGGTCTGGTCGTCGAAGAACACGTCAGCGGCAAAGGCTTCAAGGAATGCGGATTTGGTCAGACCGCCGAGAAACAGCGATTCATCGAGGCGGATGTCCCATTCGCGCAACGTGCGAATCACCCGCTCATGGGCCGGCGCCGAACGCGCGGTGACCAGCGCCGTGCGAATCGGGCAGGCATCGTCGGGGAACTCGCGCTGCAACAGATTGAGCGCCGCCAGGAAACCTTTGAACGGCCCGCCCCGCAACGGCTCGCGGGCCGATTCGCGCTCTTTGGCCTGAAACGCTTCGAGCCCGCCGGACTGATAAATGCGTTCCGATTCGTCGGAGAAGATCACTGCGTCGCCGTCGAAGGCAATGCGCAATTCATCGCTGGCCGCGCGGCTCGCGCCACCGGACAGGATCGTCGCTGCGGCGAAACCGGCGTCGAGGGCGGCGCGTACGTCCTCGGCATGAGTCGACAGAAACAAATCACAACCAAATGCTTTCAGGTAGGGATACGGACTGCGCCCGCCCACGAACGCCGCCCGGGAAATCGCCAGGCCGTAATGGTGAATCGAGTTGAACACGCGCAGCCCGGTGTCGGCGCTGTTGCGCGACACCAGAATCACCTCGACCCGCGCACGGCCGAGGCGGCTGTTGAGGCTCAGCAGTTTTTCCACCAGCGGGAAGGCATCGCCCGGCGCGAGAATCTCGTCTTCATGTTCGATCTGGTATTGCCGATAGGCTTCGACGCCGCTCGACAGATAGACCTTGTGACTTTCGCTCAGGTCGAACAGCGCACGCGACGAAATCGCCAGCACCAGTTTGTCATCGATATTGTTGGCCATGCCTTCCCCCGCCTTGCCCAGAAAAACTCAAAGATTGCCACGATCGATAAAACACAGACTGCGATACAACGCATCTATGCGCGGCAATTCACAGCCTGCCGCTTTTGCCGCCGCCAGTGGCCGAGCGTAAATCGCCTCCAGCTCCAGTGGTCGTTTATGTCGGAAATCGTGGTACATGCTCGGCCAATAGTCGGGCATTTTTTCGGTCATGGTGAACAGGTAGTCAGCGTATCCCGGCGCAATGTCGTGACCGCAGGCCTTGGCGCCCTGCACCACTTCGGCCATCAACGCCTGAATCAGCACGCGGCTGTCGGCATCGGCCATCAGCGGCGTGGTGCCGGCGCCCAGCAGAACCGAAAGACCGTTGTAGGGAATATTCCAGACCAGCTTCTGCCAGCGCGCCTGATGCAGGTTAGCCATCGCCTGGGAATCGATGCCGGCAGCGCGGAACAGCCCGGCGCCCTCCTCGACAATCGCCTGACGCGCCGCGTCAGCGATGGCCGGGCCGCTGTGATAACCGACGTTCACCGCGCCGAGGGCCTGATGGGTGATCTGCCCCGGGGCGTCGCGGTGCACGCAGATCAGGCACAGACCGCCAAGCAGATGCAGCGAATCCGCTAACAACGGCCGCAGGCTGTCTTCGACATCAAGGCCGTTTTGCAGCAACAGCACTTTTGCGTCTGGCTTGGCCGCTTGAATGATCGCCGGTGCCAGACCGACGTTGCTGGTGGTTTTCGTGCCGACCAGCAACCAGTCGCAGGGCGGCATGTCTTCGGCGGCCGAGTAGGTATTGGCCGGATGCAGCGTCAACGGGCCGTGCACCGCACTGTTGATCTGCAAACCGCGCTCAGCCACTGCGCAAAATTCGCTGCGCAACAGAAAGTGCACATCGAAACCGGCACGCGCCAGCATCACCCCGTAAAACCCGCCGATCGCACCGGTGCCGATAATGCCCACCACCGGTTTGTTCACTGTCTCGCTCATGGCAACTCCTCTGCAGTTCGACCCAGCGCCTGAGCCACGGCCTGGTCCAAGTCATCGACCGTCAGGCGCGTGTGCAAGGCACCAAAGAATTCGCCGTCGCGCACCACAAACAGCGCCGGCAAATGAAACACCTGGTAGCGCTGCACCAATCCGCCGTTCTCGCCCGCATCGATCCAGCACAGGCGATCAACCGCCAGCGCCATCCCCGGCAGAACTTCGCGGGCATAGCGACAACTGGCGCAGCCGACGCTGGTAAAAATCACCAGCGAAACACCGCTCATCGCCAACAGCTGCTGGTCGGCGTCGAAATCGGTCAGCTCGGATTCGACCACTATACTGGGGGAAACAATGTCAGATGGCCGACACAGGGAGTCTGTGCTCATGGGACGTTTCATACCTCATCCGGAGGAAGTGCCGGTTGAATTAACCTTGCTCAAGCCTGAGTGCATTTCCCGACAACAGCTGCACACTATCAGCCTCGGCGGCATCGCTTGCAATTACCACCGTGCCTGGCGCCATGGCACCGCCTTGCAGGTACGCCTGCCGACGCTGCACGCCGACATCTGCTTTGCAGGCTTCGTCGCCTGGTGCCTGCGGCGCAAAAAGGGCTATCTGGTGGGGATCGCCTTTACCGATGAACAGACGCTGTTCAGCGCAAGAATGGGTGAGCAGGTGTGTCAGATCGAGCGCTTCTGTCGCCAGAACGACCCCCACGATGATCTCCAGGCCATTCAGCAACTGGCCCTGCAATGGGTCGAGCAACACGCCGACGAGTTCTCCGATGATCGCCTGCGCGAGGCTTTTACGCAGCCAGCGCTGGACTAAAGCACCGTTTGCCCATTGTCGAGCCGCGTCTGACGCGCTAAGGTTCGGCTCCCCCGACGCGCTAAATCTGCTGTGCTCCGCCGCGCGGGGATCGCTGGCGGCCGGCACCCGTGACCTGACGAGTAAACGATGGCTGATTTACCGATCAACGACCTAAACGTCGCCTCTAACGAGACCCTGATCACTCCCGATCAGCTCAAGCGTGATATCCCCCTGAGCGACGCCGCCTTGCGCACCGTCACCAAGGGCCGCGAAGTCATTCGCAACATTCTCGATGGCACCGACCACCGTCTGTTCGTCGTGATCGGCCCGTGCTCGATCCACGACATCAAGGCCGCCCACGAATACGCCGATCGTCTCAAGGTACTGGCCGAGGAAGTTGCCGATACCCTGTATCTGGTCATGCGCGTGTATTTCGAGAAGCCACGTACCACCGTCGGCTGGAAAGGCCTGATCAACGATCCGTACCTGGATGACTCGTTCAAGATTCAGGATGGTCTGCACATCGGTCGCCAGTTGCTGCTGGATCTGGCCGAAAAAGGTCTGCCGACCGCCACCGAAGCCCTCGACCCGATCTCCCCGCAGTATCTGCAGGACCTGATCAGTTGGTCGGCCATCGGCGCGCGTACCACCGAATCGCAGACTCACCGCGAGATGGCCTCCGGCCTGTCCTCGGCCGTCGGCTTCAAGAACGGCACCGACGGCGGCCTGACCGTGGCGATCAACGCCTTGCAGTCGGTGTCCAGCCCGCACCGTTTCCTCGGCATCAACCAGGAAGGTGGCGTGTCGATCGTCACCACCAAGGGCAATGCCTACGGTCACGTCGTGCTGCGTGGCGGTAACGGCAAGCCGAACTACGATTCGGTCAGCGTCGCCCTGTGCGAGCAAGCGTTGAACAAGGCGAAGATCAAGCCGAACATCATGGTCGACTGCAGCCACGCCAACTCCAACAAGGACCCGGCCCTGCAGCCGCTGGTAATGGAAAACGTCGCCAACCAGATCCTCGAAGGCAATCAGTCGATCATCGGCCTGATGGTCGAGAGCCATCTGAATTGGGGCTGCCAGGCGATCCCCAAAGACCTCGCCGACCTGCAATACGGCGTGTCGATCACCGATGCCTGCATCGACTGGTCCGCCACCGAAAACACCTTGCGCAGCATGCATGCCAAGCTCAAGGACGTATTGCCGAAGCGCCAGCGCACGTAAGCAGGGTTTCGCGGGCATAAAAAACGCCGGGCATTGCCCGGCGTTTTTGTGTGTACGCGCTTCAGATCTTTGCGGCGCGACGCTGATGGCGTTCCATGTAGCGCTCGACGTAGGAGCACGACGGGATCACCGTGTAGCCCATTTCCTCGGCGTATTGCAGCGCCCTTTCGGTCAGCGCGGCGGCAATGCCACGGCCACGCAAGGCATTGGGCACAAACGTGCGATAGATATCCAGGGTCTGTTTCCCCAGATCCATGTACGTCAGGTAGGCACGATGACCGTCCACACTGGTCTCGAACTGATGACCAGCCTGGTCATGGTGGATGGACAACGCCTCGCTCATCACTACTCCTCGCGGGTCTTGAATTCTGACCCTACCTTACCGATGTTTTTCCGGCGAAGGAACATCTACGCCACCCCGTGCCTGTTGGGCACCGAGAAGAGCCACACCGATCCCGCGCAACCGGGCACCTGATAAATAGTAGGCACCATTGGCAAAAATGCTCAAGGTGCACTCGTCATCGAGGGGCTGGCGGGGGTGGCTCCGATGGACGCAGGGTGGGCCGGGTAACGCTCTTCCCGGGCCGCTCACCTGAACATTGCCGGATGTTGAGACTTAAGACGTGCGCGCTTTTTTAAAGTCACCTCAACATTGGCAAAGATAAGCGAAGCCGTGCACAAAATCGGAATAAAAGTGTGGACGTATTCATCTACGCAGACTTTTACCCAAAGCAACAAAAACACTGCACAGCGGCGGGAACTTTTTCTGATCGAGTCACTCAGGGCGGGGCTTGCAGCTGGATACTTTTTATACAGCAACGTTAAAAGTTGCTCGAAAAAGAATCAACGCCTACAATTTTTTTTGCTTCTTGCGCTACGTCAGTTTACTTACTACAAGTAATGGGTAGTATGTACGCCGGCTATTTCCTCAATCGTGAGGAGACAGCTACTTAATTTGAAAGTCCTTGAAGGGGAACACGATGAACAACGTTCTGAAATTCTCTGCTCTGGCTCTGGCCGCAGTTCTGGCTACCGGTTGCAGCAGCGCATCGAAAGAAACCGAAGCACGTCTGACCGCTACTGAAGACGCAGCTGCTCGCTCCCAGGCTCGTGCAGACGAAGCTTACCGTAAAGCTGATGAAGCTCTGGCTGCTGCTCAAAAAGCACAACAGACTGCTGACGAAGCTAACGAGCGTGCTCTGCGCATGCTGGACAAAGCTAGCCGCAAGTAATAATCCTTCGGGGTTGTTATCGAGCCGACCCGATTCTTCGGGTCGGCTTTTTTGTGCCCGACGCTTTTGCCCGGGCACAAAAAAACCCGCCGACGCTTAACGCATCGACGGGTTCGCGACTGGCGACTTACTGCAAGTCGATTGGCGCACTCGAGACCATCGGCGCGGAAGTACCCGGCGTACCGATTTCGGTTGGCAGACCATCTTCGGCCGCGACCACATCGCGCACCACGTCCCAATTCACCCGCAAGTTACTGGTGACGTCTTCACGCTTGAGCATCGCATTGATGACCGCGGTGTGTTTGTCGACCACCGACGGGTTGCCCTTGTCGTCGATCGGCGTGTGCGCTTCCAGATAGACCTTACCGCCACTGCTGCCGAGCTTGTACGCATCGTTGATGATGCGCACCGAAGTCCCGACCGGGACCATGCTGGCCATCTCCAGCACGTTGTTGTTGAACATGCGGAAGCAGCCGTGGCTGGTGCGCATGCCGATGCCGAATTTCTTGTTCGAACCGTGAATCAGGTAACCCGGTGTGCCAAGCGTGAACTTGAACGGCCCCAGCGGATTGTCAGGTCCCGCCGGCACCACATTCGGCAGCGGATCACCATCGGCGGCGTGTTCGGCCTTGATCGAGGCCGGAGGCGTCCAGGTCGGGTTCGGCGTCTTGGCAATGATCGAGGTATGAGCGATCGGCGACCCCCAACCCTCACGACCGATACCCAGCGGGAAGGTGTACACCACGTTCCGGCCTTTCGGGTAGTAGTAGAGGCGGTATTCAGCCAGGTTGATGACGATGCCCTCGCGCGGTCCCGGCGGCAGGATGAAACGCGTCGGCAAAACGATTTCGGTACCGGCACCGGGCAACCAGGCATCGACGCCCGGGTTGGCCGCGACCATTTCCGAATAGCCCAGGTCGTAGGTCGTGCCGAGATCGGCGAATGTGTCTTCGTACTTGGCTT
Organism: Pseudomonas sp. SWRI81; assembly: GCF_014268545.1. Taxonomy (NCBI): domain Bacteria; kingdom Pseudomonadati; phylum Pseudomonadota; class Gammaproteobacteria; order Pseudomonadales; family Pseudomonadaceae; genus Pseudomonas; species Pseudomonas sp. SWRI81. Next base: position 89,596 of record NZ_JABWQS010000004.1, on the reverse strand, counting down.
TGATTACCTGCACCTGACCGACGATGTCTTCGCCAGGCGGTGGCAGGGGAAGCTCCAATGCAGCAACGGGACCGGCCACACACAGGGCGGCAAGTGACAGGCAGCGGGTGACGGCAGGAAAGCGCGGCAACATCCGGAAAATCCTTCGCATGATCATCAAGGGTATAAGGGCGCGATTGTACACCGCGGCCAGGGGATTCGGGAGGTCACGCAACTACAGGCGACAGAGTGCTTACAAGGTGGGAGCGAGCCTGCTCGCGAAAGCGGTGTATCAGCCAACGCAATGTCGGTAGATAAGGCCCCTTCGCGAGCAGGCTCGCTCCAGGGTCAGAGTTCGAAGCGCAGCTCCGGCCAGATCGGCGACGTGCCGCGCTTCTGCGATTCGAGAATCGCCCGGCACAGCGAACACAGGCGCTGATCCTGAAACACCCGACGGTCCACGCTGGACCAGCGCGGCTGCGCTGGCAGCAGGCTGCCGCACAGGGTGCGATCGGCCGAGCCGCCGAGTTCCAGCTGACGCGTCACCAGATGCACCCGCACTTCCTGGCAGGCGAACAGGTCCAGCTGCTCGTCAGGCTCGATCAGTTGGTAGGCAAACAGGGACCAGGCAGGACGCGGCATCGGGGGCTCCAAATTAGGGGGCGCCACATTAGCCGAAAGCCTGCCACTAGAAAAGCCTCATAGCAGCGGTTTTAGCGTCGGCCAGACATTTTCCAGCAACTTGGCCTGAGCCCCGGCGGCCGGGTGCAGACCGTCGGCCTGCATCAAGTCTGGATGACCACCGACGCCCTCGAGGAAAAACGGCACCAGCGGGATGTTTTTCACGTCGGCGAGCTTGCCGTAAACCTCGGCAAAGGAATCGGTGTAACGCTTGCCGTAATTGGGAGGCAACTGCATGCCGAGCAAGAGCACTTTTGCACCGCTCTGGCGGGAACGATCGATCATCGAGGCAAGATTTTGTTGCAATTGTGTTGGCGGCATTCCGCGCAGGCCATCGTTACCTCCAAGTTCGAGGATCACCAACTCTGGCTTATGCTCTGCAAGCAGCGCCGGCAGCCGCGCCAGGCCTCCGGCACTGGTGTCGCCACTGATGGAGGCGTTGACCACTTTATCGTCGAAACCCTCCTGTTTGAGCCGTTGCTCAAGCAACGACACCCACCCCAGGCGGGTATCCAGTCCGAAACCGGCGCTGATACTATCGCCAACGATCAGGACAGTACCCGCCGCTGCGTTCTGGGCCATGCACATCAAGGCCAGACCAGCACTCAAAAACCATACACGCATCGGATTCTCCATGGGCGCAAGCATTCTCACCGCGAAGAACCTCAGCAAAGTGGTCCCTAGCGCGGAAGGTGAACTGACTATCCTGCACGAACTCAGCCTGGAACTGAACAAGGGCGACAGCCTGGCCATCGTTGGCGCGTCCGGTTCCGGTAAATCCACCCTCCTCGGCCTGCTCGCCGGGCTCGACCTGCCCAGCAGCGGCGAAGTCACCCTCGCCGGCCAGGGCCTGAGCAATCTCGATGAAGACCAGCGCGCGCGTATTCGTGCCGAGCACGTCGGTTTTGTCTTCCAGTCCTTCCAGTTGCTCGACAGCCTCAACGCGCTGGAAAACGTCATGCTGCCGCTCGAACTCGATGGCCGTAAAGACGCCCGCGAACGCGCCACGCAATTGCTCCAGCGCGTCGGCCTCGGCCAGCGCCTGACCCACTCGCCGCGTCAGCTCTCCGGTGGTGAACAGCAACGCGTGGCCATTGCCCGGGCTTTCGCTGCCGAACCTGACGTGCTGTTTGCCGATGAACCGACCGGCAACCTCGACAGCCACACCGGTGAGCGCATCAGCGACTTGCTGTTCGAATTGAACAAGGAACGCGGCACCACTCTGGTGCTGGTGACCCACGACGAACGCCTGGCCCATCGCTGCCGGCGCCTGATCCGTCTTGAAGCCGGGCTGCTGGTCGCCCCTCTGGAGCCTTGATGGCACGTTTGCCGCTGTTACGCCTGCTCAGTCTTGCCCTTCGTCAACTCATGCGCGATGCCCGCGCAGGAGAGTTGCGCGTATTGTTCTTTGCGCTGGTAGTCGCCGTTGCGGCAAGTACCGCGATTGGCTACTTCGGTGCCCGCCTCAACGGCGCGATGATGCTGCGCGCTACTGAATTTCTGGGTGCCGACCTGGTGCTGGAAGGCAGCTCACCGGCTCGCGAGGAGCAGGTCCGCAGCGGCAGCGAACTGCGCCTGAATCATGCGCAAGTAGTGGAGTTTTCCAGCGTCATCGCCACCGACAACGGCATTCAACTGTCGAGCATCAAAGCTGTCGACCGCGCCTATCCATTACGCGGCGAGCTGAAAAGTGCGCCCGCCCCTTTTGCCCCTGAAGAAGTCGGCGGCGAGCCGCAGCCCGGCGAAGCGTGGGTCGAGGCGCGTCTGCTGACGGCGCTGGATCTGAAGATCGGCGACAGCATCGATGTCGGCATGAAGCCCCTGAAGATGACGCGCGTGCTGACCTATGAGCCGGACCGCGCCGGCAATTTCTACAGCCTGACGCCACGGGTGCTGATCAACCTTGAAGACCTCGCCGCCACCGGCGTGGTGCAGCCGGGCAGCCGCGTGAGCTATCGCGAACTGTGGCGCGGCGAACCGCAGGCGCTGGAAACCTATCGGGAACTGATCAAACCGGGCCTGGCCGCCAACCAGAGAATTCAGGATGCCCGTGACGGCAATCGACAGATTGGCGGTGCCTTGGGCAAGGCCGAGCGCTATCTGAACATGGCCAGCCTGGTGGCGGTGTTGCTGGCCGGTGTGGCGGTAGCGCTGTCGGCCAATCGGTTTGCCAGTCGGCGTTTCGATGCCAGTGCCCTGCTGCGCTGCCTCGGTCTTTCACGCCGGGAAACGATGGTGCTGTTCAGCCTGCAACTCACCGCGCTCGGGCTGGTTGCCGCAATCAGCGGCGCGCTGCTCGGCTGGCTTGCGCAACTGGGCCTGTTCGCCTTGCTGCATGACCTGCTGCCCAGTGATGTGCCACCGGGAGGCCTGTTCCCGGCCATCGCCGGGATCGGTACCGGGCTGGTGGCGCTGGCCGGTTTTGCCTTGCCGCCACTTGCGGCGCTGGGCCGCGTACCACCGCTGCGGGTGTTGCGCCGCGACATGCTGCCGATTCCGTCGAGCACCTGGATGGTGTACGGCGCGGCGCTGGGTGCGCTGGGCCTGATCATGTGGCGCCTGAGCCTGGATCTGCTGCTGACGTTCGCTCTGCTCGGCGGTGGCGTGGTCGCTGCGCTGGTACTTGGCGGTTTGCTGCTGTTGCTGTTGCAAAGCCTGCGCCGGATGCTCGCCCGCGCCTCGCTGCCCTGGCGTCTGGGCCTTGGGCAATTGCTGCGTCATCCGTTGGCAGCGGCCGGACAATCGCTGGCCTTCGGACTGATCCTGCTGTCGATGGCATTGATCGCCCTGCTGCGCGGCGAACTGCTCGATACCTGGCAGAACCAGTTGCCGAAAAATGCGCCCAACTATTTTGCGCTGAACATCCTGCCGGGGGATAAACAGGCTTTCGCCGATCACCTGATCAAGGTGTCCGCGCAAGCGGCGCCGCTGTATCCGGTGGTGCCGGGGCGACTGATCAGCATCAATGGCGAAGCGGTACAGCAAATCGTCAGCAAGGATTCAGCGGGCGATCGCGCCATTCAACGCGACCTGAGCCTGACCTGGGCCGCGGACCTGCCGGCCGGCAACAAGCTCACCGCCGGTTCCTGGTGGAGCGGCCAGCCGTCCGACGATGTACCGGGCGTCTCGGTGGAAGGCAAAGTCGCCGAAAGCCTGAAACTCAAGCTCGGCGATCACATGGTCTTCAATGTCGGTGGGGTCAACCGTGAAGCGAAGGTCACCAGCCTGCGCGAGATCAACTGGGATAACTTCCAGCCGAACTTTTTCATGATCTTCCAGCCCGGCACCTTGAAGGATCTGCCAGCGACCTACCTGACCAGTTTCTATCTGGCCCCCGGTCACGATCAACAGATCGTCGAGCTGTCGCGGACGTTCCCGGCGGTGACCATCCTGCAGGTCGAGGCCTTGCTCGAACAGCTGCGCAGTATCCTCGCCCAGGTCACTTTGGCGGTGGAATATGTGTTGTTGTTTGTTCTGGCTGCGGGGATGGCGGTGCTGTTCTCCGGCCTGCAAGCGACGCTGGATGAACGCATTCGCCAGGGTGCGCTGTTACGCGCACTGGGTGCCGAGCGGCAGTTGCTGATCAAGGCGCGGCGTATCGAGTTCGGTTTGCTCGGCGCGGTCAGCGGTCTGCTCGCGGCGATCGGTTCGGAGGTGGTGAGTCTGGTGCTGTATCGCTACGCCTTCGACCTGCCGTGGCACCCGCATCCGTGGTTGCTGGTGTTGCCGTTGATTGGCGCAGCGCTGATTGGTGGCGCCGGTGTGTTCGGTACGCGTCGGGCATTGAACGCGAGCCCGCTGACAGTGTTGCGCGAGGGTTGATAGACTCAAAGCCGTCTTAATCACAAGAAGTTGCCATGAGCCGCTATCGCCCTCCCCGCACCGCTGGCACCGCGCTGATCACCCCCGAGGGTGAAGCGCGGATGCGCGCTGAATTTCATGAGTTGTGGCATGTGCGTCGCCCGCAAGTCACGCAAGCCGTCAGTGAGGCGGCGGCACAGGGTGACCGTTCGGAAAACGCCGAGTACACCTACGGCAAGAAAATGCTGCGCGAAATCGACAGTCGTGTGCGCTTTCTCACCAAACGCCTGGAAGCACTCAAGGTAGTCAGCGAAAAACCCAGCGATCCGAACAAGGTCTACTTCGGCGCCTGGGTGACCATCGAGGACGAGGACGGCAAGCAATCGCGCTACCGCATCGTCGGCCCGGATGAACTGGATCTGAAACAAGGCCTGATCAGCATCGACTCGCCGCTGGCTCGCGCGTTGATCGGCAAAGCGCTTGACGCCGAAGTCCGGGTACAGACGCCGACCGGCGAGCAGTTCGTCTATATCGTCGCGATCGAATACCCGTAAGCCGAATCAGCGGCGAGTGATCAAACCCTGCCGCGCAACGCGGGTCAGTTGCTTGATCATGTCAGGCGCCTCTTCTGCGCCGGGCGCCTGAATCACCGCCAGATCGAAACTGTCGCTGGCAAAACGCGCCAGCGATTCACCGTCATCAACAAACTGGATCAGGAAGGCGGCAGGACCGCCGCTGCGACGTGGCCAGCCATCGAGATAACGCAACAGCGTCGGCTGGTGTTTGCCGCCAAGGAGAATTTTCGGGTTGCGCTGGGTGATATGAGCCGTGATCGGCGCGGGACGTGCTGGAGGGCGTAGTGCATTCATCGTGTCGTGTCTCTGCCTCAAAAGTCTGCATGGCAGGTGAGAGGCAACACCGAACCAGCGCTTTAGCGGTATTTCGAAGCCCTGCTCCGGCTTCTGACGGTAACTGATCGAGTTACCTGGCGCCCCGCAAGTAGCTGTTTAAATCGGCGCATGAGCAACATCCTAGATAACGTGACCGACCAGTGTCAAGAATCAGCCGCAACAAAAAAGGCCCGCACAATGCGGGCCTCAGGCTTGAGCCAGAGCGCTTAACCGGCGATGGCGCGATCCACCGAGAGCTTGCCGGCGCCTTCGATCAGTACTGCAATGCTGCCGGCCAGCAGGGCCAGGGCGAACTCATAACCGTTGTTGGCCATGAACAGGCCGTTGCCGATGTGTACCGAGAAGATCGCCACCAGCGAAAGGAACGCCAGACCCAGTGCCGCCGGGCGCACCAGCAGACCGATGATCAGCGCCAGACCGGCAAAGAACTCGGTACCGCCGGCCAGCGACGCCATCAGGTAGCCCGGGGTCAGGCCGATGCTCTCCATCCATTGCGCAGTGCCGGCCAGGCCGTAGCCGCCGAACAGACCAAAGAGCTTTTGTGCACCGTGCGCGGCGAAGATGACGCCGACAGCGATACGCAGAACAGTCAGGCCGTAACCGGCACGGGTGAACAGAACCTTGTTGATCAGAGAACTCATGGGGCATTCCTTGTTGTGCAGTAGTGTGTTTGGGTTGGTCGCTATATTAATCAGTTTATTCTATGTTTAAAGCGCAAAAATTTCGCCATAACAATCGAATTGTTAGATTATTTCCGTGAGACCACTTTTTGCCCGCGCGGCTCCAGCGACTCCCGCTCCCGGTCGAATGCCAAGTAATACTTGTTGACGCTATTAACATAGCTGACGGCGCCCATTCCCACCTGCTCCATGGCAATGCGCTCGACCTGGAAGAACCACTGGTTCGGATTCAGGCCGCGTCGCCGCGCTTCGGCACGCATGCCCTGCACGCGCTCCGGGCCGATGTTGTAGGCGGCGAGCGTGAAGGCCATGCGTTCACGCTCATTGAGTTTCGGGCTGTTGAAGAACTTGCGACGGATCATCGCCAGGTATTTGGCCCCGGCCTGCACATTGGCATCGAGATTCTGAATATTGCTGACGCCGACCCGTTGCGCCGCGGACGGCGTGATTTGCATCAGCCCGGTCGGGCCGCTGCCACTGCGGGCGTTGGGTTGCAGACGCGATTCCTTGAACGCCAGCGCCGCCAGATTCAGCCAGTCCATGTTCTGTGCGTCGGCGTGCTTCTGCAGGGTCGGACGCAGTTTTTCCAGACGCTGTCGATCTGCTTTGGCCAAGGGGTAATGGACTTGATACAGGCGGCGATAAATACGCAGAAACGCGGCATCTTCGTTTGACGGTTTCTTGTAACCGGTGAGGAAGCGGTCGATGCTCGCACGCAACATCGACGCGTCGCGCCGCACGAACCAATGCTCCTCGCCCGGTTCGCCGAGGTTCAGCTGCCGGTCGAGGCGCAATTTGGGCAAGATCTTGCCCCAGCGCTCGGCAATCGGTTGCTCGACGATGGTCAGGTGGAAAATGCCGCCCTGGACCATCTCCAGCACGTCCTCTACCGCCAGTGTCGGATCGACCCATTCGATATTGATCGGCGCCAGCTTGTGCAGCGCCAGTTTCTGATTCAACTGGCTGACCGCCTCCCCCGCCGCGCTGCCGGTGGGCAACGCCAGGGTTTTCCCGGAGAGCTGCTCGACCTTGGTGTAACGCCGCTCGCCTTTGATGCCGACCAGCACCAACGGCACATTGCTGGCGATCGGTTCACTGCTGGACACCGCATAGCCCGACGGCAAATCGAGCAACTCGCCGGGCGCGACCATGTCGCCTTCGCCACGCTGCAAGGCGCCGAGCAATTGATCCTTGGCTTTGGGGATAATCTTGAGGGTGACGTCCTGACCGTCGCGGGCGTGGCCATTGAGGTATTGCTCGAACGCACGCAAGCGATGGTATTCGACACCGATGGCCTGGCCCTGGACTTCGCCAGAGCTGTTGCGGCTCTGATTGACCAGCACCCGCAACACCCGGCTGCTGCGAATCTCGGACAGGTCGCGGACCTTGGTCGCCGGCACGGCTTGCAGCGGCCCGGGCAAGCGGGCGAGCACCGGCATCGGCAGCAGCAACGCGCCACACAACAGCAGCAAAACCGAGGGACGATGCATCCACTCTCCGAAAAGAATACGGGCGATTTGCGCCTACAACCGTGGCGAAATCACCGAGGAAAACAGAGCGCTCGGAGCGCTGGTAAAGTGCGAAAGACTGGCACAGTGATGGCGTCACCGCCACCCCCGGTCTCTCGCGGCCTCAACAGACAGCCATAAGCCGTTGTAGTTCTTGGCTTTTCTTATAAATCTACAGCTCTGATATGCTTTCCGGCCTTCGGCCCGAGGTAGCACCATGCAACTCATCGATATCGGCGTCAACCTGACCAACCCCAGTTTCGCCGACAAACACCAGGCCGTGCTCGACCGCGCGTATGCCGCCGGGGTCTGCCAGCTGGTGCTGACCGGCACCAGCGTCGAGGGCAGCGAACAGGCGCTTGAACTGTGCCGGCAACTCGATGACAGCGGTCAGCGACTGTTTGCTACCGCCGGCATTCACCCGCATTCGGCCAGCGACTGGAATGCCGACAGTGCACGGCGCCTGCGCAGCCTGTTGCAGGAAGGCAATGTCGTTGCAGTGGGCGAATGCGGGCTGGACTTCAATCGCGACTTCTCGCCGCGCCCGCAACAGGAGAAAGTCCTCGAAGAACACCTGGCGTTGGCGGTCGAGTTGCAATTGCCAGTGTTCCTGCATGAGCGTGATGCCAGCCAGCGATTGCTGGAGATCCTCAGGGATTACCGCGATCAGTTGCCCGCGGCCGTGGTGCATTGCTTCACCGGCGAGCAAAAAGCCTTGTTCAGCTACCTTGATCTGGACTTGCACATCGGCATCACCGGCTGGATCTGCGACGAGCGCCGCGGCACGCATCTGCATCCGCTGGTCAAAGAGATCAAACCGGGACGGCTGATGCTGGAAAGCGATGCGCCGTATCTGCTGCCGCGCACGCTGCGGCCGAAACCGAAAAACGGTCGCAATGAGCCGGCGTATCTGACTGAGGTGTTGCGCGAGGTGGCGTTGCATCGCGGCGAGACCGAAGAAGCGCTGGCGGCGCATACCACCGCCTGTGCCCGGGCATTCTACGGTTTGCCAATCGTTTCCTGACACCACCGAATCCCATTGTAGGAGTGAGCCTGCTCGCGATAGCGGTCTGTCAGTTACTGGACCTATCAAACTTGTCGGGATCGTCGTCCGGCGGGAGTTCCTCGACAGGCTCTTCGGGTTGGGTGGTGGTATGCGCCGGGCTGTTCGGTTCGGGCCGGGTGGGAATCGGGTCGAAACCGCCCTGCTCTTCGCTGGGAAACCTGGGATCATTCATGAGGCACCTCGCAACGAGTCCATGATGTACAGACTCTGCACATTGGAGGTGCCGTTCGCTGTCGCCGTTCCCTCAGATGGCCGCCACGGGGCGGGCGTTTACTGGCCGCTCAGAGGCTGACCGGCCAACCGGGCGACGATCTGTTCCTTGACGATCACGCGCTTCTCTTTGAGTTTTTTCAACGCGTCATCGCCGAGCGACTCTGCATCCTCGGCCTCGACCACTTCTTTATCTGCCTCAAAGTACTTGTTGAGCAACGAATCCAGTTTCGGATCCTTGGAGCGTTTCTGCTCGATCTCTTCCTTTTTGCAGCCCAGGTCCTGATACAGATCATGTGAAACCGGCATGAAACACCTCCATCAGTTGATCGATAACCAACGCGACCGATGCGCTGGTTCCTTACCAGCATGGCCTTGGTCGGACGCATCTGTCGACTCCCTGTCAGACCAGCGGTGTCCGTTCGTCGCCCTGTCGCAAATGCGATAAAACCTTTGCCGCCTGCGCTCGCTCCATTGGATACCGCTCACAAAAACCTGCGTGGAGATACCCAATGGACGGATTCAATTTGCGTCATCTCGCTCTGGCTGTTGCACTGAGTGCTGGCATGGGCTCGGCCTTTGCTGCCACTTCCAACGACTTTGTCGACAACGCTGCCGCCAGCGGCATCGCCGAAATCGAGACCAGTCGCCTGGCTCTGGAAAAAAGCCAGTCGGCCGACATCAAGGCATTCGCCAACCAGATGATCACCGATCACGGCAAGGCCAACGATGAGCTGGCGGCGATTGCCAAGGCCAACGACATCGAAGTGCCGGACACCACCACCTTGACCAAGCAGGCCAAGGCCAAGATTCTCGACATGCGCGACGAATCGTTCGATGCGGCCTACGCCAACAACCAGGTCATGGCCCACGAAGAAACCATCAAGCTGTTCAAGGAACAAGCCAATACCGTGACCGATGACAAGGCCAAAGGCGCCACGGAACTGAAAGCGTTTGCGCAGAAAATGCTGCCGGCGCTGGAAAAACACCTCAGTCACGCCAAAGAACTGCAAGCTAAACACCCGAGCAAGTAACCGCCGGGCACTAAAAAGGCCGCATCCTTCGATGCGGCCTTTTTGCGTTGCGTGTCGATCAACCGCCGTCGGTATCGATATCGGCATCCGTATCCTCACCCGGTGCGGGCCGCTCCGGTTCGGGCTTGAAGCCGGGGCTGAATTCGTTGCTGTTATCGCTGTGGTGCTGCTTCTGATCCACCTCGCTGGACGCACTGTCCGCCTGGCCTTTTTCAGCGGGCGCAGGGGTATTTTGCCCGGGTGCGTGCGGGTCGATGGCCGGATCGTTGCGGTTGATCGATTCAGGGGACTGATTTTGCGTTTGCAGCACTGGCTCGTTCATATCCACCTCATTGATAGTCCTGCGTCCTTCTCTTGTGGCCAGCTGGAACACACCGGCCATGCAGATTCGAAGCCCGACGCCACGGATTCGTTCAAAATAATCCGCACCCGGGCCATCGCCTCAGGGAACCCACCTATTTCTGCGCGTGGCGGGTATAACATGGCGATCGCTCAACAGGGAAAGCTGCAATGGATCTGAAGTTCAGTCACGTGGACGTACTGGTTAATGACTTGGAAGAAGCCTGTGCTTACTACGCACAGATACTGAATGCCAGGATCTCGAAAACCCTCGTTTGGGAGCGAGGCGGTCTGCACGTGCGCTACGCCATTGCGCTGATCGGTGAGGAGCGTTTCATGTTGGTACAGCCGTTGGCGGGCAATCTGAAGACCCTGTTGGACGCCTCGGGCGAAGGGATGATTTATCGCCATTGCTACTCGACGCCGGACATCGAGAAAGCCTACGACGAACTGATCGCCGCCGGTGTTCAGCCAGAAGACGAAAACGGCAAGCCACTGGCCCGCGCAGATCTGCAATCTCCGTCCGGCACACGCATTATCTGGTTGCCCAAGCGCTTCGGGCACTTCTCGATCGAAATCCTTGAACACAAGACGCTGGAGGCGTTTGTGGCAGCGGCATTTTCCTGAAGGGGGCGGCGCGGGTCTTGGGTCGATGCGCGTTCACCCAGCGCCCCTCATCCCGGTCGCGAAATCCCGTGCTGTCGCAGTTTGCGATAGAGCGTATTGCGACTGATGCCCAGGCGCGCGGCAACGCGGGCGACATGCCAGTGTTGCGCCTCCATCAAGCGCAACAATGTCTGCCGTTCGCTGATGCCCAGCGGGTCTTCGGCCGGCTCGGCGGGCGCGGACGCCGGTAACAGCTCTTCCAGGTCGTGCAGCGTGACGCGCCCCTCCACCGCCAGCGCCACCAGGGTGCGCAAACACGTGCGCAACTGCCGGACGTTGCCCGGCCAAGGCTGGGCCAGCAAACGCGCCCTGACACCCGCCTCCAGTCGCACCTTGGCGCCTGCCGCTTCCTCACGCAGCAGCAGGTCGAGCAGACGGCCCTTGTCGGAGCGCTCACGCAATGGCGGCAGCTCAACGGTGAAACCGGCGATGCGATAAAACAGGTCTTCGCGCAAGCGCCCCTCGGCCACGCAGACCTGCAGATTCTGGTGACTGGCACTGATCAGACGGACGTCGAGCGCACGTGCAGTGGCACTGCCGAGCGGCACCACCTGACGCTCCTCGAGCACGCGCAGCAGGCGCGTCTGCAGCGCGAGTGGCATATCACCGATTTCATCGAGGAACAGAATGCCGCCGTGGGCCTGCTCCAGTTTGCCGACCATGCCGTCCTTGCGTGCACCGGTGAAACTGCCACCGCGGTAGCCGAACAGCTCGCTTTCGATCAGCGTCTCGGGAATGGCCGCGCAATTGATCGCAACAAACGGCTGGCCAGCTCTGGAACTGGCGCGGTGCAGCGCCGCCGCGAACGCCTCTTTGCCGGCGCCGGTTTCGCCCTGCAGAAACACCGGCACATCGCGCTCCAGCACACGCAGCGCCCGAGCGAATCCGCGTTGCAGACGCGGGTCTTCGAGACAGACGCGCTCGTCGTGGTAATTGGGGGCAGGCGCCAGGGTCAGCGGCGCCGGGCGAATCGGCTCGCGCAACTGGCCGTAGAACAGGCGCCCGTCGACCAGGCGCATCGGCCAGCAGACGTTCGGCTGCAAGCTGGCCTGACTCATGAGCTGCTCCATCGGGGTTTCCAGGAGCATCGTCAGTGACTGCCCGACCATTTGCTCCCGGGCCAGGCCCAACAGCTCCAGCGCCGCCTCGTTGACCGAACAGATGCGCGCGCTTTCGTCGAAACTGAGCAGGCCTTCACCCAACAGCCCGACAAACCCGGCGTCCGGATGAAAACGCAGCAGATAGCGCTGCGGCTCGTGCCCGAGGAAATAGCAGCTCTCGATCAGCTTCGCCGACAGGTTGGTCAGTGCCATGGCTTTGAAGCGTTGCTCAAGGCTGTTTTCCTCGCGCACGGAAGACAGGTTGAGGACCGCGAGCAACTCACCGCTTGCGTCGAATATCGGGCTGGCTGAACAGGTCAGGCCAACGTGCTTGCCGCGAAAATGCTCATCACGGCGAATGGTCACATGCTGGCGCTCGACCAGGCAGGTGCCGACACCGTTGGTGCCCTCATGCTCCTCACTCCAGACTGAGCCCAGCCACAGCCCGGAGCGCTGGAATTCGGCGCGCTCGGACTCGTTGAACACACTGTCGATCGCCACACCTCGGGCATCGGTGAGCAGCACGACATGGCCGTCGCGCCCCAGTTGCTGGTGCAGGCTGTTCATCTGCCAATGCGCCACGGCAATGATGTGTTCCAGCGGCGCGCGGTGTTCGCGCAAGCGCGCCTGTTCCAGCACATCCGGTGCGCGGGGGCTGGCGGGATCGAGCTGATATTGATCGAGGCAACGCCGCCATGAGCGGGTGATCGCCCTGTCTGCCGCCGCACTGTGACTGGCAACGCTGCCCTGCACGGCTTGCATCACCTGGCGCGCATGGGCGTTGATCGAGGCCGGTTTCATTATTGTTGTACTCCGCTTCGGTGAAGACACGGGTGTGACCGCAGCTTAGATGAAAAGCCTGCCGCGAGGGAACTTTGCGCCGCGTGACACAGTGTCATGCACCATTACCGAATTCGTGACATGGCGCCCTTTGCGACCCCGCCAAATATCGCATCAGCCTGTCTGCATCGTGGCTTTCAGCGAGATGGCCCAAGCCTTGCTCTGGTGTCAGGGCTTACCCACAAAAACAAGATCGGGAGTGGCCCCATGAACATCGCTATCGATACACCTTTGCAATCGCCAACGGCGCAACTCGCCGCCTGGGTCGAACGCCTCGGCGAGCGGCTCGCGCAACGAGATGTGGACGGCACGCTGGAGTTGTTCGCCGAGGAATGTCACTGGCGTGACTTGCTGCTGTTCAGCTGGAACCTCGTCACCCTGGAAGGCAAATCCGCAATCCGCGACCTGCTCGAAACACGCCTGGAGCAGACCCGGCCCGAGCGCTGGAAACTCGAAGGTGAAGCCACGCTCACCGACGGTGTGCTCGAAGGCTGGATGAGCCTGGAAACCGACGCGGCCCGCGGCAAAGGCTACGTGCGCCTGAAGGACGGTTTGTGCTGGACGCTGCTGACGACCATGCGCGAACTCAAGGGCTTCGAAGAGCCCAGCGGTCGCCGCCGGCCGATGGGCGCCAGCCACGGCCAGGCCCACGCCGACAAACGCAACTGGCTGGAACGCCGTCGCGATGAAGAGGCAGCGCTGGGCCTCACCACGCAGCCGTACTGCCTGATCGTCGGTGGCGGCCAGGGCGGCCTCGGCCTCGGTGCACGGCTCAAGCGCCTGGGCGTGCCGACGCTGATCATCGACAAAGCCGAGCGTCCCGGCGATCAGTGGCGTGGCCGCTACAAATCGCTGTGCCTGCACGATCCGGTCTGGTACGACCACATGCCTTACCTGCCCTTTCCCGACCACTGGCCGGTGTTCACACCGAAAGACCAGATCGGCGACTGGCTGGAGATGTACTGCAAAGTCATGGAACTCAATTACTGGCCGCGCACTGAATGCCTCGGTGCCCGGTTCGATGAACAAAGCGCTCGCTGGAGGGTCGACGTGCTGCGCAATGGCGAGCGGATCACCCTGCAACCGACGCAACTGATCCTCGCCACCGGCATGTCGGGCGTACCCAACGTGCCCGTGTATCCGGGCGCCGAAGGCTTCAAGGGCCAGCAGCACCACTCCAGCCGCCACCCCGGCGGCGACGCCTGGAAAGGCAAGCGCGCGGTCGTCATCGGCGCGAACAATTCGGCCCATGACATCTGCGCCGACCTGGTGGAAAACGGCACCGAAGTCACCATGGTGCAACGCTCCAGCACGCACATCGTACGCTCGGACAGCTTGATGGAGCTGGTCTTCGGCGGACTCTATTCCGAAGACGCGCTGGAGTCAGGCTTGACCACGGACAAGGCCGACCTGCTGTTCGCCTCGATTCCGTACAAGGTCATGCCGCAGTTTCATCGGCCGATCTTTGACGCTATCAAAGAGCGCGACAAGGAACTCTACGAACGCCTGAGCCGGGCTGGTTTCATGCTCGACTTTGGCGACGACGAATCGGGCCTGTTTATGAAGTACGTGCGCCGTGGCTCGGGTTATTACATCGACGTCGGCGCCTCGGAACTGATCGCCAATGGCACGATCAAGCTCAAAAGCGCCCCCGGCCTGGGCGTCGAGCGTATTGAGGCAGACGCCGTGTTACTGACCGACGGCAGTCGGTTGCCGGCTGACCTGATCGTCTATGCCACTGGTTACGGCTCAATGAACGGCTGGGCGGCGAAACTGATCTCCCAGGAAGTCGCCGACAAGGTCGGTCGCTGCTGGGGCCTGGGTTCCGGCACCACCAACGACCCGGGTCCTTACGAGGGCGAACTGCGCAATATGTGGAAGCCGACCCAGCAGCAAAACCTGTGGTTCCACGGCGGCAATCTGCATCAGTCACGGCACTATTCGCTTTATTTGGCGTTGCAATTGAAAGCCCGTTTCGAAGGGCTCGATACTGACGTTTATCGCCTCGCAGAGCGGCATCATCTGGGCTGAGCCTACAGGCGCCTGACCTCGGTTGGGCGCCTTTTTTGTGCATGACATCCATATCCATGCACTGTTCGACGAACAGGACGGACAGTTTGCAGAATCAGGCAAATCGAGGACAGTATTGGCCTAACCTCGCCACCGTCCTCACCCCTAATCTGAACCCATGCAGAACACACCACTGCAACGGGTTAACCAGATGCTGATCTGAACGACCCGGACCTCAATCAACTTTGACCGGAGTCACCGCCATGAAAACTGTAAGCCAACTGATCGCCGTCGCCACTTTCGCTCTGAGCGCCAGCGCCTTTGCCGTACCGACCAATCAGGAAGATCGCTTTTTTACCCAAGTCAGCGAACCACGGCAGGCACTGGCTGCCGACGGTTCAGATCGTACCCCGCTGGGTCAGGCGCTCGCCGCGGATGGAGCGGATCGCACACTGGGTCAACGCGCGGTATAGATTCGTGATACTGAAAGAAAAAGAGCCCTGCAGAGTTTGAATCTGCAGGGCTCTTCTGTTTGCGCACGCGGTGGTTCAGACACCACAAGGGACTTTGTGGGGCTGCCCCGAATCTGAGTCTCACCCGAAATCCTGTGGGAGCGGGCTTGCTCGCGAAGGCGTCAGGTCAGGCAATTCACCTGTGGCTGACACACCGCTTTCGCGAGCAGGCTCGCTCCCACACGGGGTTTTGTGGGCTGCCCCGAACCTGAGTCTCACCCGAAAACCTGTGGGAGCGGGCTTGCTCGCGAAGGCGTCAGGTCAGGCGATTCATCTGTGGCTGACACACCGCTTTCGCGAGCAGGCTCACTCCTACAAGGGGCTCTATGGGCTGCCGCGAATCTGAGTCTCACCCACAATGGGTTCTGTGGGCTGCCCCGAACCTGAGTCTCACCGGAAAACCTGTGGGAGCGAGCCTGCTCGCGAAGGCGCCCGCCCAGACACCACAACCCACCTGTTTAAAGCGTTTTTACTGTTTCACTAGATCCTTCGCTCTGAGGACGGATCTTGAACCAGATCGCATACATCGCCGGCAGAAACACCAGGGTAATAATGGTGCCAACAAACGTCCCGCCGATCAGCGTATAGGCCAACGTCCCCCAGAACACCGAATGCGTCAGCGGGATGAACGCCAGAATCGCCGCCAGTGCAGTCAACAACACCGGGCGCGCCCGTTGCACGGTCGCTTCGACCACGGCATGAAACGGCTCCAGCCCTTCTTGCTCGTTGTGGTGAATCTGTCCGATCAGGATCAGCGTGTTGCGCATCAAAATCCCCGACAGCGCAATCAACCCGACCAGCGCATTGATGCCAAACGGCTGGTTGAAGATCAGCAGAGTCGGCACCACACCAATCAAGCCCAACGGCGAGGTCAGGAAGACCATGATCATGGCCGAGATCGAACGGACCTGCACGATGATGATGAGCAGCGTCATGGCGATCATGATCGGCAGCAACGGCAAAATCGCTTTGCCCGCCTTGCCGGATTCTTCAATGGCGCCCGCCTGTTCAATCCGGTAACCGGAAGGCAGTGCCTCGATGATCGGCTGCAACTGCTGGATGATCACACCCGAGACGTCCGGCGGTTGCAAGCCTTCGGCGATGTCGCCACGCACGGTGATGGTGGGCGTACGATCACGGCGGCGCAGGATCGGATCTTCCATGCGCACCTCGACCTGCCCGATCTGCGATAACGGGATTCGCTGGCCCGCCGCACCGACTAATGTGAAGCCCTCGATCTGCGCCGGGTCCAAGCGGATGTTACCCGCTGCACGGCCAACAACCTGCACTGAGCGAATATCCTCACGAACCGCCGTGACAGGGACGCCAGTCAGCAAGAACTGCAACTGCTGGGCTACCGCATTCGAAGTCAGCCCCACCGCCTGCAAACGGTCCTGATCCAGATTGAAATGCAACGTCGGCGTGAGCGGTCCCCAATCGGTATTGACGGTTCTCATCATTGGGCTGTCCTGCATCACGCCCCTGACCTGCTCGGCGATGTTACGTAATTTCGCCGGATCAGGCCCCATCACCCGATACGCCACCGGGAAGGGTGAATACGGGCCGAAGACAATTTGCGTGGCCCGAACTCGCGCCTCCGGGGCAAGCCCTTCGGCCACCGCTTCGCGCAAACGAAACTTGAGGGTTTCGCGGGCCTCCTGGCTGTCCGTCAGCACAACGATTTTTGCGAACGATGGATCCGGCAGCTCGGGCGCCATCGCCAGGAAAAAACGCGGCGCGCCCTGCCCGATATAGGCAGTGACGATCTTGGCCTCGTCCTGCTTTTGCAGCCAGGCCTCGACCTTGGCCGAAGTGGCACTGGTCTGCTCAATCGAGGTCCCATAGGGCATCTGTACTTCGATCATCACTTCAGGACGGTCGGAGGTGGGAAAGAACTGCTTCTTCACCAGCCCCATGCCCGGAATCGCCACGACGAACAGCGCGACAACCGTGCCGGCCACCAGCCATTTGCGCGTAATCACCCACGCCAGAATCCGGCGAAAACGGTTGTAGCGCGGCGTGTCATAGATCGCCGCATGCCCGCCTTCGACTTTTTTGATGTCTGGCAAAAGTTTCACGCCCAAATAAGGCGTGAAAGCCACCGCGACGACCCACGAAGCGATTAGCGCGATGCCGACGATCCAGAACATGTTGCTGGTGTATTCGCCGGCGGTTGACTGGGCGAAACCGTTCGGCAAAAAGCCTATCGCCGTCACCAGCGTGCCGGCCAGCATCGGCGCCGCCGTGTGGCTCCAGGCATAGGCCGACGCCTTGATACGGTCGTAGCCCTCCTCCATTTTCACCACCATCATTTCAATAGCGATGATGGCGTCATCGACCAGCAGCCCGAGCGCCAGAATCAGCGAGCCCAACGTAATCCGGTCGAAGTTCTTGCCGGTGGCCGCCATCACCACAAACACGATCGCCAGCGTCAACGGCACTGCCGCGGCGACCACCACGCCGACACGCCAGCCCATGCTCAGGAAACACACGAGCATCACAACCAGCAGCGCGACAAAAAACTTGACCATGAACTCGCCGACAGCCGAGTCGATATTCACCGCCTGATCGGTGACTTTCGCCAGGGTCATGCCCAGCGGCATTTCCTCATTGATCCTGGCAGTCTCGGCATCCAGCGCCTTGCCCAGATCCAGACCGTTCCAGCCCTCGCGCATCACCACACCGAGCAATAAGGCTTCCTCGCCGTTGTTGCGCACCAGAAAGGTCGCCGGGTCTTCGTAGCCACGCTCGACCGTGGCCACGTCAGAGAGCTTGAGTGTCCGCCCTTGCGCAACGACCGGCGTGTCACGGATTTTCTGCAACGTGTCGAATGCACCGTCGACCCGCAGAAAAACTTCCGGTCCCTTGGTTTCGACCGATCCGGCCGGCGTCAGCACGTTCTGACTGTTCAATGCAGCGAAGATGTCCTGCGGCGACAAGCCCAGCGTCGCCAATCGGTCATGGGAAAACGAGACGAATATCCGTTCGGCTTGCTCGCCAATGATGTTGACCTTTTTCACCCCTGGCACATGCAACAGGCGCTGGCGTAACGTCTCCGCATCCCTTACCAGCCTTCGCTGCGGCTCGCCCTTGGCTTTCAAGGCGAACAGCGCGAACGTCACGTCGGAAAACTCATCGTTGACCATCGGCCCGACGACACCCGCTGGCAGCTTGATCGCTTCATCGTCGAGCTTTTTACGCGCCTGATAAAACTCTTCCTGCACTTGCGCAGGCGGTGTGCTGTCGAGCAACGAGAGCATGGTGAACGCCAGTCCCGGACGGGTGTAGGTTTCCGAGCGGTCGTACCACTTGAGTTCCTGCAGACGTTTTTCAAGGGGTTCGGCGACCTGGTCCTGCATCTCCTGCGCAGTCGCTCCGGGCCACGCGGTGATGACGGTAAGTTGCTTGACCGTAAACGGTGGATCCTCCGCGCGCCCCAGTTTGAAGAACGCCAAAACACCTGCAACGGCAATCAGAAAAATCAGGAACACCGTAATCGCCCGTTGGCGAACAGCAATGGCAGAGAGGTTGAACCGGCCCTCGCTCATGGACGACCCCCGGCCATCTGAGCGTCATCACGCGTAAGCACGCGCACTTCCTCGCCTTCGCGTAGCAGATGGGCACCCAGCGCGACAATGTGTTCGCCAACGTTGAGCTCGCCAGCGACGCGGGCCGCATCGTCGCTCAAGCCCAACACCTCGACTGGGCGCCAGGTGACTTTCGCGGGTGTCCCGGCGATGGTCCACACGCCGGGGCCTTTGCCGGGGTTGTAGACGGCAGCGATGGGCACCTGCAATGCCTGTTTTGGTGCAGAGTCTTGGGCGATATCAACGGTGACCGTCGAGCCAATCGGTGCATTGGCCAATTTGCCTTCGAGCACATAGCGCGCCTCGAAAGTGCGTGTCGTGCGGTCGGCCGAGTCGGAAAGCAGGCGCAGTTTTGCGGTCACGGCACCCGATGTGTCGCCATACAGTTTTGCCTGGGCGATGGAGCCTGGCGCAGGACGTAGCGTCTCCGGCAGATGGACGACGGCTTCACGCTGGCCCGCGCGCGCCAGTCGAACCACCGGTTGCCCCGGGCTGACGACTTGCCCAGGCTCGGCGAGGGTTTCCACCACCACGCCGTCAGCGTCCGCCACCAGAACCGCATAACCGGAAGCGTTACGCGCCACATCGGCTTGCGCGACGGCGGCGCTGAGTTGTGCCCTGGCGGTGTCGGCAGCGGCCTTGATCTGGTCGTAGGCCGATGCCGAGATCGCGCCGGCGGCGACGAGGTCACGATTGCGCGCCTCGTCATCGGCTGTCTGTTTGGCCCGGGCGCGAGCGGCGGTGACCGCCTCTTGCTGTGCTCGCGCCTGAAGCCCGAGGTCGATCGGGTCAAGACGCATCAGCGGCTGACCGCGCTTGACCGTCTGACCGGTGTCAACCAAACGTTCAAGCACCTTGCCCGAGACGCGAAAACCCAAGTCGCCCTGAACGCGCGCGGCCACGACACCGGTGAAGGAGCGTGAAGCCTCATTGGCGAGCTGCACGGCAGCCGACCTGACAACGGGCGCCTGGGTACGCGGATCTTGTGCGGTGGAAGAATCCCCACATGCCGTCAGGGCCAGGGGCAACAAACATACCGCGAGGGGGAAAGGTCGGAGCCGGCGCATGGATTTCCTTTACTAAAATAGGATGATCATCATATTCTCAGTCTTGTGACCAATATCGTCAACAGTCACTAACAGCGTAATTTTCCTTCGCACGCTTGAGAGTCACGTAACCCACACAGGAATTTCCATGCACCTCCTCCGCCCCATCACCCTTTTGCTCAGCGTCGGCTTGATGGCGGGCTGCACGGTTGGCCCGGACTACCAGCGCCCGCCCGCCCCGCTGCCGGATTACTTCCAGCGGCAATCGTCCATGGCGGGGTCTGAAGCCACGCCGAGCAGCCTTGTCGCTTGGTGGGAAAGCTTCAATGACCCGGTGTTGACCCACCTCATCACCCAGGCCCTGGCGCAGAATCTCGACCTGGCGCAGGCTTCGGCGCGAGTCACCCAGGCTCACGCCGGACTGGGCACTGCCAATGCCGCGCTACTGCCCTCGGCGACTGTCAGCGGCCAGGCTGCGCGCGCCTACCAATCCGTCGAAACGCCACTGGGCCAAGTGTTGAATTCGACACCTGGCTACGACCGATATGGCAATACCTACGAGGCCAATCTTGAGGCTGGCTGGGAGCTGGACGTATTTGGCGGATTGCGCCGAGAGCGCGAGGCGGCCTTGGCCGAGTACCAGGCATCCGCAGCGGGATTCATCGCCACACGCTTGGCGATCGCCGCGCAAACCGCGGATATCTACGTCACCCTTCGCGGATTACAGACGCGATTGGAGATTGCCAACCAACAAGTCAAAACCCAGCGCGCACTGCTGGAAAAGGTCCAGTTGCTTTACAGCAAGGGCCTGGCGGCGAGCTATCAGGTTCGGCAGATTGAAGGTGAACTGTCTCAGGTCGAGGCGACTGTGCCGGTGCTGCAAACCGGTGTGGATGCGGCCATGAATGCAATGGATGTGCTGCTCGGCACGCCGCCCGGCACTCATCGAACACAACTGGCAGGCGCGGGACGCATTCCGGTTGCGCCGCAGTTGCAAGCGCTGGGAACGCCGGCCGACTTGCTGCGGCGCCGGCCGGACCTGATCGTCGCCGAGCGCCGACTGGCGGCCTCCAACGCGCGCATCGGCTCAGCGGTCGCCGAGTACTATCCGAAATTTTCGCTCGGTGCCTTGGTCGGCAGCGCAACTTCCGTCTCCAGCGGCAACCTGTTCTCCAATGGCGCCAGCCAAGCGGCGGGTGTTTTCGGCTTACGCTGGCGGCTCTTCGATTTTGCGCGGATCAACGCGCAGATCGATCAGGCCAAAGGTCAGGAAGCCGAAGCCTTGGCGGCGTACCGCCAGTCCGTATTGCGCGCAACGGAAGACGTAGAGAACGCGTTGTCCGCACAGGTCAATCGGCAAGCCCAGGCCATCACGCTTGGCAACGGTGAAGTGGCGCTGACACAGGCTCGGCAGTCAGCGTTCAGCGCCTATGAGAAAGGCTCGGCCAGCTTGATTGATGTGCTGCGCGCGGATCAGACGTTGCTGCAAACCTCGGATGCCAGAGCGCAAGCGCAAACCGAAACGAGCCGCGCGGCGGTGGCGTTATTCAAGTCGCTCGGGGTGGCTGGCAACCCGGCGAGGCGCAGTCTGTAGCGGCGCGGTAAATCGCTGCGACGACTGGAGAGCGTGAGCGGGCCGGAAATCACCCGGCCCGCTTTTTAACGCTGAATCAAAAGCGGTAACTGACAGAGGTGCCGAGCCCGCTGGCGCTGTTTTTGTATTGGGCGCTGTACGAACCTTTGCCTGCCGAGGTGTGGTTGATGTCGACGCTCTCCTCCCAGAGATAGGAATACGCGACGTCGATGGTGACGTTCTGCGCGGGCGTCCAGCCGGCGCCCAGGCTGAACACCTTGCGATCGCCTGTGGGAATACGCGGCCCACGATTGCTGTTGTTGGCAGGCGATTGATCAACCGAGAACCCGGCACGCAGGACCCATTGGTTGTTCAATTGATACGCCGCGCCGATGGCGTGAGCCCAGGTGTCATGCCAGTTCTGCTCTTCGCTGATCGTGCCCAACTGGCCGCTGAGCAATGGCGGCAAGCCGCTGTTTTCAATCGTCAGCTCTTTGAAGCGACTCCAGCGCGTCCAGGTGCTGCCGGCATACAGCGTCCAGTCGTTATTGAGTTGATGGGTGACCGAGAAGTCCACCGACTCAGGCGTGTCCACGTCCAGCGATGCGTCATAGCTGCGGCCACTGACGCCCAGCACGTTGAAGATGCCATCGGTGAGTTTGGTTTTCGCATCGAGGTGGTAACTGACCTTGGAGTGATAGGTCAGGCCCAAGCGCGTCTGCTCGCTGGCCTGCAGCATGATCCCGGCGTTAAAGCCCAGCGCAGTATCGTCTCCGGTACTTTTGACTTTGCCGTCATTGCGCCCGGGACTCAGCGGATTGGCAACCATCCCCGACAGCTCCCCGCTGATGCGGTTGATGGTGGGGCCGAAGCCGATCGACACTTTATCGTTGAAGGCATAGCTGATGGTCGGCTGGAACGTCAGCGTGGTGACTTCGCTTTTATTGGCGTAGTAACGGCCGGCGAAACCGCTGCCGTAGTCAGTGATCAAACCAAACGGCACATAAAAGCCGACACCGAAAGCCCAATGCTCATCGATGGGTTTGACGTAGTAGCCCATCGGTACGGTGGTCGTCGGCACCATGTCACCGTCTTCTTTCCCGCCGAACGTACTGCGGGTGTGGCTGATGTCGGACTTTGCGAACAGCGTTGCCTGCCCCACGCTCACCTGCTCTGTTTTAAGCCGTGCCATGCCCGCCGGGTTGCCGAAAACGGTACTGGCGTCTTCGGCCGAAGAAGACCGACCGGCAAAACCTGATCCCATCCCGCTGACGCTTTGCTCATTGAGTGCAAAACCGCCCGCCAGGACATTCGACGAAGCAAGCACGACAGCCAGCCCAACGGGGCGCTTGAGCATTGTTTTTTTCATTGTGTGGACTCTATGGGTGTCTCTGAAAGGGAACATCGAGCACTGCAGCCGCTCATGTTATCCGAGTGACCATATCAGTCAACAGTCACATTACCTGCAGTCGAATGCTTCCACGGTGCGGGTGCGTCGAGAACAGAAAATGGCGGGGGACGGCTGATCCGGGATCCGGATCAGCGGAGGATCAAGGCATCAAGCTGCGCAAGATGAGATTTGAGGTCAGCGTCGGCGCCACCTCGATGAAGTCCAGGTTGTGTTGCAGCAGCAGCGGGTTGACGAAGGGGCGCAGCGCCAGGTGGATCGACTCAACGGTTTCGTCCAGCGGCGTCTTGCGCTCGAACTCACCGGCCTCACGCCCTTCTCGCAGGATGTCAGTGATAAAGCGCTTGATCTGGGCATCGTAACGTTGAGCGCTGGGCCAATTCTCTCTGGCGGCAAACGCCGCGATGTCGTAGAGCTTGCGGTCGTTGAAGAACAGGTCCACACCCGTGGCGATCACGGTCTTCACCAGTCGGCGGAAACGCTCGGTGGGCGTCAGGTTTTCCTCGTTGATCGCCTGCTCGACCGCCGCGACGATTTGCGCCAGACAGTTCGCGCAGATGGCTTCGCCGATCGCCTGTTTGGAATCGAAGAATTTGTAGATGTACGCCTTGGAAAAACCGATGGCCTTGGCCAGGTCGGAAACCGTGGTTTTGGCGTAGCCGTACTGGCTGAAATGCTCGTTGGCCGCCGCGACAATCTGATCACGAATGTCGTGATCGACGGGGCCACGCGGACCGGGAAAGGATGAGGAAGCGGAGGTCTGATTCATCTGGGCAGCTTACTCACCCGACCGCAGACTGACAACGTGTGACGCCTTTGAATATCACTAACCGCCCACTGTGGGAGCGAGCCTGCTCGCGAATACGCCCGCCCAATCAACACAAGTCCTCCAGCTCGCCGAAAACCGCTGCGCTAACCGGGCTTACCAATCGCAGACAAACTGATACGAGAGCAGCCGTGCAGCAACATCCCCACGACGATCAACGCCCCTGCCCGCAACCAGGTCTCCCAACCCTGCTGGCTGAGCAGCACCAGACACGACACGATCGCGAGCACTGGAACAAAGGTCGGAACGCGAAAGTGATCCTCCTCAACCCTGTCGCGGCGAAGGACGAGCACCGCCACATTCGTACTCAGAAAAACGAACAGCAACAGCAACACTACGGTTTGCGCCAACGTTGCCAGGGTACCTGTAAGCGTCAGGGCAATAGCCACCACGGTGGTTGCGACGATTGCAGCCCATGGGGTTTTTCGTTTAGGCAGAACCGCGCCCAAACCGCCTGGCAACAGCCCCAGGTTCGCCATCCCGTAAGTCAATCGACTGGCCATGATCATGGTTAACAGCGCACCGTTGGCGACAGCTATCAGGGCAATGAAGGAGAACAGCGCTGGCGGGATTTCGAGCGTCGATGCCCGGACAACTTCGAGCAAAGGCGCCGACGTGGACACCAGTTTTTCGGTAGACAACACCGAAGAAGCTGCCACGCCCACTGCCATGTAAACCACGCCAGCGGTCAGCAGAGCCGCGAACAAGGCACGAGGGTATACCTTGCGAACGTCCTTGATTTCCTCCGCCAGATTTGCAGAAGTTTCGAAGCCTACGAAGGAATAGAAGGCAAGCAAAGCCGCACCCAGCACGGCCAGCATCGGGCTCACGCCAGGCTTGAACGTGAGTGTTCGTCCCAGATCCGCCTCGCCTGTGCGGAAATACCAGACAGCGGCCACGATAACCAGAATCAACCCTGACAGTTCAATCACGGTCATCACCAGGTTTGCCCCGAGCGACTCCTTGATGCCTCGCGTGTTGAGCAGGCCAATAGCCAAAAGGAAAACCAGCACTGCGATCTGCGGCGATACGTCAACGAAGGCGTTGAGGTAATCACCGGCAAACGCAAGCGATAAACCCGCCGCACTAGTGACCGCAGCAGACAGCATGCAAAAACCGACGAGGAAAGAAATGAGCGGTGACCTGAAAGCCTTTTCAGCGAAGACCGAAGCAGCGCCGGCGTGGGGATATTTGGTCACCAGCTCTGCGTAGGAGCCCGCCGTCAACATGGCGAAAACAAGTGCAATCAGCAGCGGCACCCATATGGCGCCTCCCACCTCCCCGGCAATCGTTCCGGCAAGTGCATACACGCCCGCGCCCAGAACATCGCCGAGAATAAACAGAAACAGCATCGGGAAAGTGATTGCCCGGCGCAGAGCGGTCTTATGGGTGGAAGCAGCCACGGTCATTCCTTGATTAAGGTGTAGTCGTCAGCTTCGGGGGGCGGAGCTGGAAGGTTGTCACCTCAAACAATGGAAATGGCGTGTAACGCAAAGTTCAAAATCTGTTTCGAGGCGCGACCTTCCCAATCGACGAGCCCCCATGTAATGTAATTCACACTACAAATAATTTATCTGTCTCTACATGACCAATTGGCTAGCTCTGATCCTCGGCTTACCCACCGCCAATGCCACCGAACGCATGCGAGCCTGGCGCGCGTTGAAAGCTTCCGGGGCCGCGGTGCTGCGCGATGGCGCGTATTTGCTGCCGGACAATCGCCCCTGCCATGAAGCCCTGACGTCGGTGGAGCGCGATATCCTCGCCATCAATGGCACGGCGTACATTCTGCCGGTCGTCGACCCCGCCGGTGAGCGCTTCGTCAAGTTGTTCGACCGCAGCGATGACTACGCAAAGCTCAGTGCGCAGATCGAAGAATGCCGCGGACAACTGAATGCTGAAAATGCGCTGGCAACCAGCAAACACATTCGCAAGCTGCGCAAAGCCTACGATCAACTGGTCAGCATCGATTACTTCCCAGGCAAGCCCAGACAGCAGATAGACTCGGCATTGCAGGCGCTGGAGACGGCGCTCAGTAGAGCCCTGTCGCCGGATGAGCCACACAGCAGCGACCAGCCAATAACCGCACTTGATCTCGACGATTATCAAGGCCGTATCTGGGCGACCCGTAAACGTCCTTGGGTCGACCGGTTGGCCTGTGCCTGGTTAATTCAGCGCTTTATCGATGCCCACGCTCGGATCCTCTGGCTGAACACGCCACAGGAGTGTCCGGTCGATGCGCTGGGTTTTGACTTCGATGATGCGGCCTTCAGTCATGTCGGTAACCGTGTCACCTTCGAAACCCTTCAAGCCAGTTTTGCACTTCAACAACCAGGCTTAAGCCGAATTGCCGCATTGGTGCATTACCTTGATGTCGGGGGTATTCAGCCGATGGAAGCTGCCGGTATCGAACGGGTACTGTCCGGGCTGCGAGAAACCATTACCGACGATGATCAACTACTGGCTGCCGCGAGCGCCCTCTTCGATGGGCTGCTCGCCGGGTTTGCGAAAGAGGAGCAACACAATGGATAAGGTCTCGCCACCGGCGGAGGAAGCAGATCTGTCGAGGCCTGAGCAGATCAGCCTGCGGGAGGCATTCTGGTTCTGGCTGAAGCTCGGCTTTATCAGTTTTGGCGGGCCAGCGGGCCAGATCTCGATCATGCACCAGGAGCTGGTTGAGCGGCGGCGCTGGATTTCAGAGCGCCGATTTCTGCATGCCCTCAATTACTGCATGCTGTTGCCTGGACCTGAGGCTCAGCAGTTGGCGACGTACATTGGTTGGCTGATGAATCGAACCTGGGGAGGCGTAATCGCCGGAGCGCTGTTTGTGCTGCCATCCCTGTTCATCTTGATCGCCCTTTCATGGATGTACATCGCGTTCGGCGACGTGCCCGTGGTGGCCGGGCTGTTTTATGGAATCAAGCCTGCCGTAACGGCCATTGTTGTGCAGGCCGCGCACAGGATCGGCTCGCGGGCACTAAAGAATAATTGGTTGTGGGCGATCGCAGCGGCCTCATTTACGGCGATATTTGCCTTCAATGTCCCGTTCCCTCTGATTGTTTTGGGGGCCGCGCTGATTGGCTATGTCGGCGGGCGGCTGGCGCCTGAAAAATTCACGGCCGGTGGCCATGGCGCTGCCAAAAAGTCCTTCGGCCCCGCCTTGATCGATGACGACACCCCTACCCCGGAACATGCACGCTTCAGCGGGTTGAGACTGGCATCACTGGCCGTGATCGGCGCTGTCTTGTGGGCGCTGCCGATGGGCGTTCTGACCGCACTCTTTGGCTGGGAAGGCACCTTGACCCAGATGAGCTGGTTTTTCACCAAGGCGGCACTGCTGACTTTCGGCGGGGCTTACGCCGTGCTGCCCTATGTCTACCAAGGCGCCGTCGGTCACTATGGCTGGCTCACCCCTACGCAGATGATCGACGGGCTTGCACTGGGTGAAACCACGCCCGGGCCGCTGATCATGGTGGTGGCTTTCGTTGGTTTCGTCGGTGCGTATGTCTTGCAAGTGTTCGGTGCCGATCACGTATTTCTTGCGGGCGCTGTGGCCGCGGCCCTCGTGACCTGGTTCACCTTCTTGCCTTCGTTTCTGTTCATCCTGGCAGGCGGCCCGCTGGTGGAGTCAACTCACAATGAACTCAAGTTCACCGCACCGCTTACCGCGATCACAGCCGCTGTCGTTGGGGTGATTCTCAATCTGGCGTGCTTCTTCGGCTATCACGTGCTTTGGCCGACAGGCTTTAGCGGTAACCTCGACTGGCCCTCTGCACTGATTGCCATTGCAGCGGCGATAGCTTTGTTCCGCTTCAAGCGCGGCGTCATTCAAGTGCTGTTTGCCTGCGCGCTTGCCGGTTTGGCAGTGCATCTGCTGCGCTAGCTTTGACGCGCAGATTAAAGAACCTCCGTCGGGCATCCGGCCCGTCGGAACACTGCACTGGATCCCTTAAGACTAAAGGGACCCGCTCGCACAAAAGCCCAGCCTGACGCTGGGCTTTTGCCGTTTAGTGGCAGTGGTAGTCGTTGGTTCTGAAATCCTGGCTATGCATTCAGGCCGACCCAGCCATGAAAGCCGACATACAGCCCAACGCCAATAATCAGCACGCTGGACAGGTACGGAGCGCGGCGCGCCATGGTGCCCAGCCAGGGCCAGCGACTGGAAGCCTGTTTGGCACCAATGGCGGCGGCAGCGCCGACAGTGACCAAAGTAAGCGCCAGGCCGATGCTGAAACACAAGACGAGCATGCCGCCGAGCGCGACCTCTTTGACTTGCAGACACAGCAACAGAACGGTGATGGCCGCCGGACAAGGAATCAGGCCGCCCGTCAGCCCGAACATGACGATCTGGCCTGTGGTGACTTCGCGGTTGGTGAACCGTTTACGGATATCGTTGGCATGAGCACGCTCGTGCGCATCCTGATAGCCATTACTCGACAGCTCCAGACCTTCCAGTCCGGAATGCGCATGCCCGTGATCGTGCTCCTGGAACGTCAGGTCGTAATCATGGGAATGCCCAGCGTGCCCGAGGCTCAATCGAGCGCTGAACTCATGCGGCTCTGGAATATCGAGCGTCGACTGCAGAAAACCTTCACGCTCGACGAAAGCGAATGACTGGCTGCTGCCGTCCGGACGCGTCGTGGTCAGGCGAACATCCGAGGCTGCCCAGGCCTGCCCGCTCAACGTCCTCATGCGCCAGCGCGGTGGCATGCCTTCTTCGAAGATCGAGAGTTCAACACGGCCGTGGCCTGTATCGACCCGGTGAGTCTCTTCGTGATGACCATGATCATGCTCACCGTGGTGGTGATCACCCTGCTCGAACCTGAACATCTGTTCACCGCGCCAGGTACGCCACAGCATCCACAGTGCAATGATGACGATCAAGGCGGCAGACGCGAGCTGGAAGTAAGGCTCGGTGGTTTGCGCATCCAGCCCTTGGCCCAAGTACATACCGCCAATGGCGACCAACCACACTACCGCAGTGTGCGACAGTGTCGCGGCCAGCCCCAACAAAACAGCCTGTTTGACCGAGCCACGGATGGCCACGATGAACGCCGCCATCATGGTTTTCGAATGTCCCGGTTCCAGGCCATGCAAAGCACCCAGCAAGATAGCGCTGGGGAAATACAGCCAGGCGTTAGCCCCGCCTTGTTGCAGCAGTTGGGCGAAATCGGGCATGTCGGACCTAGAGGTACTTGGTGATTTGTTTGAACGCTTCCAGCGGTGCGCGCTCGCCATTGCCTAGCGCCGAAACGGTGTCTTCGAGGCAGTGATCGATGTGGTCCTGGATAAGCGTGCGCTTGGCTTGGCAGATCGCCTTCTCAACGGCATGCAGCTGTTGCGCGATGTCCACGCACTCGCGACCCTCTTCGATCATGGTTATGATGCCGCGCAAATGCCCGTCCGCTCGTTTGAGGCGCTTGATGATCGCCTCGTGGCTTTGGTGGGTGTGGGGATGGGCGTGGCTGTGTTCGTGGTCGTGCTCACTCATGACTTGAGCCCCAGGCGTCAATGGATTACGCTGGCATCCTATCCCCCCAGGGGGGATCCGGTCAAATCACTTGAAGCCCTTTAAAAACGAGTTGAAACCCTAACGCCATGTTCAGCAAAACACTGACAACGACAGTGGTAATCGCGCTGGCACTCGCCCTGTTTGTGGCCTGGGCCGGGCATACCTATTCGTTGTCAGTGCCAAATCCCGCAAATGTCCGTGCGCAGCCGCCAGGCGTCCTTTGCCGGTGGCATTCCGAACAGGCCGGCGTAGTCTCGACTGAACTGCGAAGGACTTTCGTAACCGACCCGATAGCCAGCCTCTGCGGCATCGACCGCTTCGGTGACCATCAGCCGACGTGCTTCCTGAAGTCTCAACTGGTTACGAAACTTCAGCGGGCTCATCGAAGTGATCGCCTTGAAATGGGTGTGAAACGAGGAACGGCTCATCCCGGCGATATCGACGAGGTCCTCTATCCGGCACGCTTCGTTGTAATGGCTGCGTAGCCAGGCAATGGCCTTGGCGATCTGGTTCAAGCGGCTGTCTGTCTGCGCCAACTGCCTGATAATGCCGTTGCCGTTCTCGGTAAGAAGGCGATAAAGAATTTCGCGAATCACCAGCGGAGCGAGCGCTTCGATATCGCATGGCCTGTCGAGCAGACCGGCGAGGCGAACCGCTGCATCCAGCAGTTCTGGAGTCGTATCGTTGAGCACAATGCCTGCCGGCGGCGCACTGACGCTCTCTTCTCTTAGCGGATGACGCAGCGCAAGTTCACTCAACGAAGTCGTATCAAGATCGAGCGCCAGGCACAGATAAGGAGCGGTTTCACTCGCCTCGATGACCGAGCCCATCACCGGAAGGTCTACCGATGCAATCAGGTATTTGGCTGGATCGTAAACATAAGCGGTAGTACCCAGCATCGCCTGTTTTCGTCCCTGAGCGACCAGGCAGAGTGTTGGCTCGTACACCACCGGCATAGGCATCGTGGGCGTAGCCGAGCGAATCAGGCTGACACCCGCAATCGTGGTGCTGTGAATGCCGTCACTTTGGGCGTGACGTCCGATGATATCGACAAGTTCTACCAGTGAATTCAAGAACAACTCCAAATCGTTGAAATGAAGATATTGCCTCGGATAATCAAGCAAGAAATCAGGACGATCCTGTAACAGCCCTCCTCCGCTCACAGGTCACACTTCAGATGAAGTCGGCAGGTACTTGCCGGCCACTTCATGTCCCGGCAGACGTTTCTTCGCCAATGCCCCATATAGAACAACGGCGTGAGGGAACGCAACTACCGGCTCGTTCAGGTTAGCCACAACGGCCCATAAAAATGGGCCAGTTCTTCCGACAGATACAGGAGCATAGGAAATGACTTTTGTTCGACGCATCTTCACAGCGCTAACACTGGTACTCACGACATTAATTGGCGGACTGGCACCCGCCGTGGCCAGCGAACCGACTACGGAACGCAACCGCCAATTCATTGCGCAAGCGTTCAACCAGTGGGCTCAGGGCGGCCGGACGTTCTTCACAGATGTGCTGGCGCCCGAGGTGATCTGGACCATCAAGGGGACGAGTCCTTCGGCGGGTACATATCGGGGCCGAGACGACTTCCTGAAACGGGCAGTCCAGCCCTTCGCAAAACGTCTTGCTTCACCCGTGCGCCCGACGGTGGCGGATATCTGGGCTGAAGGCGATGACGTGGTTGTGCACTGGGACGGCATCGCCACCGCAGCCGATGGCGCGCCTTATCGCAACAGCTACGTATGGATTATGCGCATGCACAATTTGCGGGCAGTGGAGGTCATTGCTTTTCTTGACCTGGTGCCTTACGACGATGTTCTCAGGCGAATTCAGCTTGAAGCAGGCGATGGTGAAAATTGAGCGCCTCCTTCCAAAATCTCAAACCCGTCATCTATGGGAGCATACCCGACAACTTTTCTGCTCTGATCAATAGAGAGACGCTTATATCGATTATCCGAGACCCCATGGATAACGTGAAAACCCTTCAGCTCGGCGTCAACGCAATTATTGAGAAGTGCGACAACATCTCTAAAACTGATGAAGGCGGCGACGTCTCTGGGACTGTGGGTTTCCCCTTGTTGAAATTTGGCTACGTTGGCAATACGGACTGCGATGGTCGTCATCTGACCATCGTTTGCATACATCGAAGCCAAGGCTTCTCCAAACGCCTTGCTGACGCCGTAAAGATTGCCTGGTTTGGGTGCCATGCATTCCTGTATCTGAACATCCGCTGGATAGCCTTCGATCACTTGGGCGCTGCTCGCAAATATGAAGCGCTTGCAGCCTTGTGCCTTCGCGGCGAAAAGCATGTTGTAAGTGCCCACGATGTTCACTGGAAGCAGTGAGGACATGAAATCCGCGTCTGGGTCAGGGTCAGCAGCAAGATGGATGACGGTATGTATATCCTCGCAAGCTCGAAGGCAACTGGCTTGATCCCTGACGTCGAGAGCGAAATGCTGCGCGGAGTCCGGAAATTGTGTTACGTCTAAATCGGCTAAACGCAAATCGGATTTATCGTCGCGCGCTTCCCAAAAAGCCTTGCCGATCTTTCCTGCTGCGCCTGTGACGAGGATTTTTCCTGAGCCCATTTCAGCATTTCCTTATAGTAAGCGTCGCGCTAGCCTCCCAGCCTTGTAATTGGTTTACAACCTCCGATAAGAGTCATCGGGAATTCAGAGAGCGCTGCTGACGACGGCTGAGCTCTCTGCAACCTGCCCTTCGGCCCGCAAAAAATCCACAAACGCCCTGAGCGGCGAAGGCTGGTGACGGCGCCCGTGATAGTAAAGAAACGGACCGTCGAAGGCCTGCCACCAGTCCTCGAGAATCGGCACCAGTCGACCCTCGGACAGCGGCTCGCGCAGAAAATCCTCGAAGGTATAGACGATGCCCAGCCCGTTGATGGCCGCGGGATTTCAGGGACAGACCATATTTGTCGGTCTGGATGCAGTGCTTTTTAAATATGGTCTGTACCTGAAATCCCGCATACACACCACGACCAATTCGCTCGTTGGTTTCCTGGTCACAACTCCCTTGTTCCGATCAAGCATCATCTCAGAAACAGACCACATTCAGAAAGCGTGATCTGTTCTTTAACCCCGCTCTGCTGGCCAGTTTCAGCGGTTCAGGCTCTTGTTCCGGTTTCATAAAAATGGTCAACGCAATAGGCTCTTCCCTTGAGTACACGTTGCTTGCAGTCCTTCGCCAAACAAGCAGAAGTATCCAGGCCGCCATGATTCTCGACCATGCGCAGCTTTATCAAAGTTTCCATTTCGGCTGATTCCCAGCCCTCGGGCGAGTCCAGTTTGCGGGCGTACAGGGTTAGATATTTATCCCACTCATCCGTTCGCCAAAGCTGCCCACACCCGGCACATTGCAATAGTTTGACCCAGTCCGCCGTTGCAAGGCAGCGCATTCCTGCGACAAACGCCGTGTACCTCTGACCAATCTCTACCAGGTCGCCCTTAGCGTTGCAGGTACATTGCATTTTCCTACTCCGAATCTTCTTGCTTCTACTCGTTTCAAGGTGAGGGTCTGCTTCTGGCCGATAGCTGCCAGTCATCCAGCAGCTTCGGCCAACGCTCATTTCCTCTGTGAAATAAATGACTTCCCTTTTGTGCCCTGACCGCTTCGAAACCGGGTGGCGGCAGGTGGTTGAACACCGCCTCCTACAAAACGCTGCGGCAACTGTTGGCGCTGCAGATCATGGGTGGGTTCCCTGTTTTGGATCGCGGTAACCGTAGCGATTTCAGGCGGGGGGATCCAGCAGGGAAATCAGGCGCGGCTCGATGCTGTCGGGTTGTATCTCGAGAATTGCCAGCGTGACCGGCAATTTGAAACGCCGAGGGCCGGCGCTACCAGGGTTCACGTATAGACGATCGCCGCGCCATTCTATGCGCGGTTTGTGGGAATGGCCGGTGATGATGAGCTTTATGTCTGGATCTAGATCGGCGGGGACGTCGGCGATGTCGTGGATAAGGAGAGTGTGCCAGCCGTTGAGAGTGCAGGTCAGAAGGTCGGGGAGGTCTTTGGCCCATGGGCTGCTGAGATCATTGTTGCCGCGCACGGCGTGGACGGGAGCAATCTTGGACAATTGGGCGAGGATGTCCGGGTTGCCGATGTCGCCGGCGTGGATGATCAAGTCACAGCCTTGGAGCGCGCCGATGGCTTCGGAGCGGAGGAGATTGTGAGTGTCGGATATTACGGCGGTTTTCATGGGCCAATTCTCCGTGGACGTTTCGGGTAGGAGTGACTATTTCGACCCATAGCTTTCATTAAATTGAGGTAACGAAGCAGGTTTCGAGGCCTACACTTACTGGCGGTAGCGCATTAATCAATACGACGGCATCGTCACCCTGGTTAAGGTAGATCAATGAGTCACCGGTCTCGAACGTAACTCTGAATCCGGCCAGCCAAGGCTCTTGCCCGTTGAAAGAGTCAAGAATTCCCTCAACTGCGCAAATTTTTGTGTTCTCGAGGTGGATTGCTGATAGATCCGCAAGCAGGTTTTCCCTCTTCCAGGAGCAGGTCACGTTTGGCTCTATCTCGAAGGAAGCCGGCGTATCAGAAGGCAACAAGTCCGCACCTACTCTCTCGCCATCACTCAAGAGATACATGGATAGAACCTCTCCTTCGCCAAAACGCCACTCTAGACAACCTATGTCTCCCAGATCTTTCTCGTCGTTGAAATAGTACTGGTCGTGCAGCAACACGCTCAGCCGCTTTCCCAAGAGCGAACGTGCGCTTTGCAGGTCTAGGACAGCCCTTGTAGGGGATGGGGAGTGTCGGCTAGACATCGGCATCTCATACTGGTGGGAAGAGAGGCAGATACTACACAAACGCCATTACGTCCGCTTCTGGCCGACAGGTGCCGCTCACGAACGACGTCTCTGGGCCAGGAACCGCTTATTGATTCATTTTTGGGCACGCAGAATCAGGAAACCGGCAATGACAATCAAAAAAATTCCAGCCCATGTAAAGATGTCCGGCGTTTCCTGGAACAGTACATAACCCCAAAGGCAGGCGAAAACCAAGTAGGCATAATCGAAAGTCCCGATAAGTGCTGGAGGCGCAACTTGGTAGGCCTTGGCGGTAGCCGTATTTATGAAAATCAGGGCGCAGGCGTAACAGAAGATAAAAAGCATCTCCTGCCAACCAGGCGTCTGCCAAGGCGAGAGTAGAAATGCAGCACCAGCGACGGTGGACTCACTGACCATTAGCGATGCGATGCCTCCGATGACGGCGGCGAAAAGAAAAGCGATATTCAAGCCCAGAGCCAATACAAGTGGATGATCATTGCGACAATATCGGCGTGTCACAACCATCGCGATCGCATAGAAAACAGCCGCAATTACAGGTAGCAGGGTTGCAAGGACGAAAATGTCTGATCCCGGGCGTAACACCGTGGCGACACCCGTGAAGCCTATTCCTATCGCTACCCAACCCCGCAGTGATAACGGCTCACCTCCGTAAAAGGTGGAGAAAAGCGCTATGAAAAGGGGAGTTGTGTAGATCGCCACGGCAGCCACTGATAATGGGATCAACGGTAACGCTGAGTAGTACGTTACCCACATTAACAACAGCAGAATGCTCCTGATTGTCACCCAAAACATCGAGGCGGCTGAGTGTCGACCCGATCTGATGCCCCTGGCAAGCCAGACTCCAAGGGTGGGCACCGACAGGCAGGAGACGATGAGGAACAACTGCAAGAGTGGAAGTCTGGCGCTGAAATATTTGACCGCTGCATCGGCCAGAGAAAGGAGAAAGGCAGCAGCGCTTATTAGCCATATGCCCTTGGGAACGCTGTCGGCGCTTGCACTGTACTTGCTCACGAACCGCACTCCTGTTCCGTCAGTGAACTGAGATCCTAACAGACGGTGGCGCATTCCTAGGGCAAATAACCAACACGTCAGACGGCAATGTTCAGTGCTGGCCGTTGTGACTATCGTCCCCACAAGCTCTGGGCCTTAACGGCCAACTGCGAACGGCTGCTTCTGGCCGTAAGCAGCCGCTCAGGAACGTCCGCTACTGACCGATAGCTTCCCGTCGCCATGGGCGCCCTGCTGGCAGACCATGTATTGCCCTTACGAAACGGCGCCGAAGACACCTGAGCTCTCCGCAAGCCGCCGTTCGGCCCGAAGAAAATCGACAAACGCCCTGAGCGGCGAAGGCATGTGACGGCGCCCGTGATAGTAAAGAAACGGACCGTCGAAGGCCTGCCACCAGTCCTCGAGAATCGGCACCAGTCGGCCATCGGACAGCGGCTCGCGCAGAAAATCCTCGAAGGTATAGACGATGCCCAGCCCGTTGATGGCCGAGCGAATTTTCAAATCGTGCGACGATGTCAGCAGTTGCCCCTGAGGCGGGATACGCACAACGCGGCCGTCTCGATGGAACTCGAACACGCCCACTTTGCCACTCTCGAATCGATGGCCAAGCAGGTCATGGCCCAGCAGTTCTTCGGGCTGGGTGGGCGTACCGCGTTCAGCCAGATAGCGCGGGGCGGCCGCCGCAACGAAGCGCTGGCGACGCGGGCCGATGGGCACGGCGATCATGTCCTTGGCCAGGCTCTCTTCATAGCGCACGCCGGCGTCATACCCGCCAGCGTTGACGTCGACAAAGGTGTTATCCATGACGACTTCGACACTGATCCCTGGATAAAGGCGGAGAAAACGCGCCAGCAGGTCGGGCAACAGAAAACGTGCCACCGGCACTGGCACATTGAGCTTGAGCGTGCCGACCGGGCGCTGAGCGTCGTCGTCAAGATCGTTGAAAGCGGCGTCGATTTCTTGCAAGGCCGGGCGCAGGCGCTCGAGCAATCGCTCGCCGGCCGCCGTCGGCGTGACGCTGCGCGTGGTTCGATTGAGCAGGCGCACGCCCAGGTCGCTTTCCAGCCGACGCATGCAGTCGCTTAGCGACGAGGCGGACAAACCCCGCTTTTGCGCGGCCGCACGAAATCCCCCCGCCTCGACCACCGCAGCAAATATCGACACATCGGTAAGGTTTGGTTTACGCATGGATGCTTCCTCCGCAGGCGGCTGACTGTACGCCATAGCGTACGGGCCATCCACCAATGCCCGACTTATCCTCGCGCATCCGTACACCGATACTGCTCGCTCGCCCCGCCAACCGGGAACCTATAACGCGAATGAGAATTCCCCGATGAGCCATTCACCCGCTACGCCCGGCAATACCGCAACCCAACGTATCCTCAAGGCTGCCCGAACGCTGTTCGCCATTACCGCGATGGCCGGCACACTGGCTGCGGAGGCTACTACTCGAACGGAGCCGAAGCCGGACTGGTCAACCAACGATATGCCCAGCCAGAAAGGCCGCATCGTGCTGGTGACCGGGGGGACCAGCGGCATGGGCTATGAAGACGCGCTGGCGCTGACGCGAGCCGGTGCCGAGGTGATCATCGCCGCACGCAACGCCGAGCGCGGCCGCGAAGCGATCGCAAACATCAAGCAAGCCGTGCCCGAGGCGCGCGTGCAATTCGAAACGCTG
This sequence comes from Pseudomonas sp. SWRI81, assembly GCF_014268545.1. NCBI lineage: Bacteria > Pseudomonadati > Pseudomonadota > Gammaproteobacteria > Pseudomonadales > Pseudomonadaceae > Pseudomonas > Pseudomonas sp. SWRI81. Next base: position 52,804 of record NZ_JABWQS010000004.1, on the reverse strand, counting down.
GATCTTGCCAATCTGCAATCGGTGCGTGACCTCGCCAACCGTCTGCAAGGGCGCCTGCCGAGGCTCGACGTGCTGATCAACAACGCCGCGATCATGTCGCCGCCTATTCGAGGCGTTTCGGCCGACGGCTACGAGATGCAGCTGGCGACCAATTACCTGGGGCATTTCGCCTTGACCGGCCTGCTGATGCCGCTGCTACGCAAAAGCGATGATGGTCGGGTGGTCAGCCTGTCGAGCATCGCCGCAGGGCGCGCAGTGCTGAACTTCGATGACCTGCAGGCTGAGCGCAATTACGACCCTTTTGCCACCTACAGCCAATCGAAACTGGCGATACTCAAGTGGAGTATCGAGCTGCAGCAGCGCAGCGATGCCGCCGGTTGGGGGATACGCAGCATCGCCGCTCACCCCGGCGTTGCCGTGACCGAGCTGATCGCCCGTGGGCCTGGCCTGGACAGTAAATTCGGCAAACAATGGGCTGTAGAGCGGGACATATATCATTCCGCAGCGCAGGGCGCGCTGCCTACGCTGTATGCAGCGACGGCGCTGGAGGCTGTTGGCGGTGCCTACTATGGGCCCACCGGAGATGACGAGAAGCGCGGGCCGCTGGGCTTCGCCAAGATGCCTCCGGCCGCTGCCGATCGCTCGAACTCCGACGCGCTGTGGCAACTTTCCGAGCGACTGACCGGCGTCACCTACCGCTGACCCCGCTGGAACGGGCAGGCTCCGTTCCATTGCCTCGCCACTCCCACAGGAGCGCACCATGGATATTTCTCTTCTCGCCCACCGCACGAGCGCCATCATCAATGCCGAGGCTCACGAGCTGCGCCCCGCGCTCAATGGCTTTCTGCTGTTCGTTTGCCTGTTCGCCGGCTACTTCATGCTCCGTCCGATCCGCGAATCGATGGGCATCACTGCCGGCGTCGAGAACCTGCAGTGGCTGTTCACCGCGACCTTCTTCGTCATGCTGGCGGCCGTTCCGCTGTTCGCCTGGCTCAGCGCACGCGTGCCGCGCCTGCATTTCGTGGACTGGGTGTACGGATTTTTCTGCGCCAACCTGCTGTTGTTCGCCGCCTTGTTCCTGGGCGAGGAAAGCCCGTGGCTGGCGCGAGTGTTTTATGTGTGGATATCGGTCTACAACCTGTTTGTCGTATCGGTCGCCTGGAGCCTGATGGCCGATGTATTCGACAGTGCCCAGGCCAAACGCCTGTTCGCTTTCATCGCGGCGGGCGCCAGCGTCGGCGGCCTGAGTGGCCCTGCGCTGAGCGCCTTGCTGATCGGTCCGCTGGGCGAGTCCGGCCTGATGCTGCTGGCCGCTGTTCTGCTCGGCGCTGCGATGTTGTTCAAGCGCCAGTTGATGCACTGGCGTGAACGGGGTGGCGCAGGACGCCCCGATGCCGCGCCGAGCGAGAGCCCCCGCAGGCCATTGCCGGGCAATCCCTTCAGCGGTATGACGGCCGTTTTGAAATCACCCTATCTGCTCGGCATTTGCGGCTTTGTAGTGCTGTTAGCGACAGTCTCCACCTTCCTTTACTTCGAGCAGGCACGTGTCGTCGCCGAACACTTCCCGGACCGCGAGGCGCAGGTGCGTGTGTTCGGCATCATCGACTTTGTCGTCCAGGCGGGCGCCCTGCTCTGCCAGCTGTTGATCACTGGACGCGTCGCCCAAAAGCTCGGCGTCGGCGTGCTGTTGGCCATGGTGCCGCTGGTCATGTGCGCGGGGTTTATCGGGCTGATCTTCGCCCCCAGCTTTGGCCTTATCGCCGCGCTGATGATCGTGCGCCGCATCGGTGAGTACGCCTTCGTGCGCCCAGGCCGGGAGATGCTGTTCGCCCCGCTCGATGCCGAAAGCAAGTACAAGGCAAAGAACGTCATCGACACCGTGGTCTACCGCGCCGGCGACGCCATCAGCGCCTGGGCGAAAAGCGCGCTGGACGCCCTCGGCCAGGGTGCAGGCATGGCCGCATTGGTCGGCGCGTTGTGTGCACTGCTATGGGGTCTGCTGGGATGGCGGCTCGGCGAACGGGCGGACCGACGATCCAGTGTGTCGGCAGCGCGGCAAACCCCCGCCTGGCGCTCAAGGGGCATTGAGAGAGCGGACGAATAACTTTTGGCTCAGTCGTTCTGACGGTTGACTGCCTCACTACGGAACTGCCGGTCGCAAGCATCGTCCGAGCTTAAGCGTTTAAGCAAACTGCTCGCCACGAGGTTTCCGTTTGAAAGCTGCCATCGTCAAAAAATACCGTCTGATCATCAAAACCTTGGGCTATGTGGGCTGGGCCTTGTTCTGGCTGCTGCTCTGGGACATTGCCGTCACCGTGGACTTCATGCTGTTTCTCAACACCAAGCTGAACCTGCCGCTGATGCCGCTGACCTTGCTCGGCTCGGCGTTGATCGTGCTGATCAGCTTTCGCAACAGCAGCGCCTATAACCGCTGGTGGGAAGCGCGGACGCTGTGGGGGTCGATGATCAACAATTCGCGCAGCTTCGCCCGTCAAGTGCTGACGCTGCTGGACGATGCCGGTAGCGAGGTGAATCCGGTCAAGTCGACCCTGTTGCGCCGCCACGTCGCCTATGTGAATTGCCTTGCCGCGCATCTGCAAGGCCAGCCTTGTCCCGAAGAGGTGCGCGCGTTTATCCCCGCCGACGAGTTCGCCCGCAGTGGCACGACCAATAATTTTGCCAACGATATTCTCACCGGCTCGGCGACTTTGCTCGCTCGGGAATACAAGGCCGGACGCCTGGACAGTATTCGCCTGGCGCGGCTTGAGTCGACGCTGGTGGATCTGTCCAACAGTCAGGGCGGCATGGAGCGGATCGCGAACACGCCGCTGCCCTACCCTTACGTGTATTTTCCACGGCTGTTCATTTCGCTGTTCTGCCTGATTGTGCCGGTGGGGCTGGTGGAATCCCTGGGCTGGTTCACGCCGCTGGCTTCGACCGTGGTGGGGTTTATGCTGCTGGCCATCGAGCGCATCGGCACCGATCTGCAGAGCCCGTTTCGCCACAGCGAACACCAGATTCAGATGGAAGCGCTGTGCGAAACCATCGAGAAGAACCTGCAGTCGATGCAGCGTGATTCCATGGGCGATGTGCGCAGGCTCGAAGAGCACGCTTGAGGCACCCACTCTACTCATTCGGACGGCTTTTTATGACATTACCCAAAATCGATGACTACATCGCTGGATGGCCACTACTGGGCCTGGATTCGACTGCCCCTTGGGCGGTGGTCCAGGATTGCGAGAGCCGGGTCCTGGCATTGCTTGAAACGCTCGGCGCCGGATACCGGCGTCAAGGCAATTGTGCGGTTCACGAAACCGCCATCATCGAGCAAGGCGCTGTGCTCAAGGGCGCGATGATCATCGGCGCGGGCTGTTTCGTCGCGGCGGGCGCTTACCTTCGTGGCGGTGTGTATCTTGGGAAAAACTGCATTGTCGGCCCCAGCTGTGAACTGAAAAGTACCTTCATGCTGGATGGCAGCAAGCTGGCTCACTTCAATTTCGTCGGCGACTCATTGATTGGCGAAGCGGTCAATATTGAAGCCGGCGCGATCATCGCGAACTATCGTAACGAACTGGACGGGGCTGATATAAAAATCCGCCACGAAGGCCATGTGATAGAAACAGGCGTTAATAAATTCGGCGCGCTGGTGGGTGACGGCTGCAAGATCGGCGCTAACGCAGTGATCGCTCCGGGCGCTTTATTGCAGCGAAACACGCGTGTTCCTCGTCTCGGACTGATCGACCAGTTCGCCTACGATTAAGCGTCGGCATCTTCTGTCATTCGTTGTGCCAGGCGTGACCATTCGATCCGGCGAATCTGCATTTGATTGAACAGCCCGAATCTCAGGGTAACTAACCCCAGACAGGCCACTTGGCGGCACCGCCCGCGCAAGCGGCGCTTACCTGGCTGCTGCCGGCGGTGCGCTTCGGCGCTGGCGTCGTCGCAGGCTTCGCAAGGGGGTTTCAATGACTGAGGATTTCATAGGCTTTTTCACGGCACACATGATTTTAGGGATCTCGTTGGCTAACTGGCTTGTGGCGTTTTTCGCCGCGACGATCAGTTACCTGCTGACCACGACGGCCATTCGTTTCGCTTTTCGCAAGGTCCAGGCCCGGGCCAGCGCCGGCAACGGTCATCTGACGTACATGGCCAGCGAAGTGTTGTCGGCGACCAGTACCACGTTGCTGTTGTTGGCGTCGATTCTGGTCGGGATCAGTTTGCTGGATTTGCCGGAGCGCTGGCTCGGGCGCGTTAGCAGTCTGTGGTTCGTGGTCGCGGCGTTGCAGGTCGGCCTTTGGACCAACCGCGCGCTGGCGCTCGGGCTGCATCGTTATTTCTCGCGACATAGCGCGACCGGCACGTTTCAGGCGAGCGCCCTGGCGACCTTGAGCCTGTGGGGTGTCAGGGTGCTGTTGTGGGCGGTGGTGCTGCTGGCGATGCTGTCGAACCTGGGCGTCAATATCACCGCGTTTGTCGCCAGCCTCGGTGTCGGCGGTATCGCGGTAGCGCTGGCGGTGCAGAATATTTTGGGCGATGTGTTTGCCTCGCTGTCGATTGCCGTCGACAAGCCGTTTGAGGTGGGCGATTTCATCGTGGTCGGCACGCTGGCCGGTACGGTCGAGCACGTTGGCCTGAAGACCACGCGCATCCGCAGTCTGGGCGGCGAGCAGATCGTCATGGCCAACGCCGACATGATCGGCAGCACCATCCAGAACTACAAGCGCTTGCAGGAGCGCCGGATTGTGTTCGAATTTCGTCTGACGTACGAATGCACCAGCGAACAGATTCGGCAGCTCACGCAGCGGGTTGAAGCGATCATCAAGCAGGAAAAACAGGCTCGATTCGACCGCTGCCATTTCCGCAGTTTTGGTGAAAGCGCGCTGGAATTCGAAACCGTCTATATCGTTCTGGACGCCAGCTACAACGTTTACATGGACGTACAGCAACGAATCAATCTGGCAATCATGGAAGCGGTGGCCGAGCTCGATGCGGCATTTGCCTTCCCGGCGCGCACGGTGCATGTCGCCTCGTTGCCCGAGTCCGCCGAGCTGCCGGCACGAACACAGCAATCTTCGCGTGCGCAACATGCTTGAGCTGAAGAGTCCGCGAAACCGGTTTTTCTACTTGTCGCGCACAATCACAACCCCTTATAAGACTGCCATTACTTCCGATAACAAGAGGCTGTACCCATGAGCAACGCCTGGAACGAAGGTTATTTCACCGACGAAGGCTACACCTACAGCTATAGCCGGGAGATCAATCCGGTGTTCCTGCGTTACTGCCTGTTGTTGCGCGGTTTTGCCACGTTGGAAAACACCGATGGCGTTCACTGCGAGCTGGGCTTTGGTCAGGGCGTGTCGATCAATATCCACGCCACGGCCAATCCGGGTGGGTTTGTCGGCACGGATTTCCACCCGGGCATGGCCGCCCATGCCATCGACCTCGCGGCCGCTGCGAATAATGGCGCCCGTCTCTATGACGACAGCTTCGAGCAGCTATTGGCGCGTACCGATTTGCCACAGTTCGACAGCATCAGCCTGCACGGCATCTGGACCTGGGTCAGCCGCGACAACCAGAAACTGATTGTCGAATTCGCCCGCCGCCACCTCAAGCCGGGCGGCATGCTCTACGTCAGCTATAACTGTTTCCCGGGCTGGTCGCCCTCGGCGCCGCTGCGCAATCTGTTCAGCCTGCACGACCGGTTCGCCAACGCCTCGTCGCGCTCCGATCAGCGCATCGACGCCGCGCTGCAATTTTCCGAAGCGCTGCTCGCGGCCAATCCCAAATACGCCGCCGCGGCGCCGAGTCTCGGCGCGCGCTTGCAGAGCATCAAAGGCCAGGACCGTCACTACGTCGCCCACGAATATTTCAATCGCGACTGGAACTGCATGTATTTCGCCGACATGGTCGACGCGCTGGCTCCGGCCAAGCTCGATTACGCCACCACGGCCGTGCCGCTGGACTCAGTCGACCCGCTGAACCTGAGCGCCGAAGGCATGGATTTCCTGGAAACCATTGAACACCCGATCATGCGCGAACAGGCGCGTGACTATTTCGTCAATCAGCACTTCCGCCGCGATCTGTACGTGCGTGGCGCGACCCGGCTGTCCGCTGCCGAACGCCGCGCGAAGATGCTCCACACGCGTTTCGTGCTGCTGCAACCCTGGGAGACCGTAGCGGGCTCGGTCACCGGCCCTGCCGGCGAAGCGACGCTGCAACCAGAGATCTACGGCCCGGTACTCGATGCTCTGGCGGCACAGGCTTATGCCGCCAAATCGATGCGCCAATTGCTGACCGAAGCGGCTCCGCTGACTTACGACGACCTCGAACAAGCACTCGCCGTACTGATCGGCATGGGTGCTGTGGCGCCGTGTCAGAGCGAGGCCGCCGAGTCGCAGGTCAGCGGACGCTGCGCCGCGCTCAATCTGCAACTGTGCAAACGCTCACTCTACGCCGCCAACATCCAGACGCTGGCCAGCCCGGTCACGGGCGGCGGCGTGACCGTGAGCCGCTTCCAGCAACTGTTTCTGATCTCGATCAAGCAAGGCAAACAGCAGCCGGCCGATTGGGCACAACTGGCGTGGAGTGTGATCAGCGAACAGGGTGAAGTACTCGTCAGCAACGGCCAGCCGTTACTCACTGCGCAAGAAAATATCGCCGAACTGACCGCACAGGCGCAGGCGTTTGCCGATCAATCGCTGGTGGTGCTCAAGGCGTTGAAAATCGCGTGATCGCCAAGTAGCCGGCAACTTGATGTGGGAGCGAGCCTGCTCGCGAAAGCGCTGGATCAGCTGCTGAATCCGCTGACTGACGAAGTGCATTCGCGAGCAAGCTCGCTCCCACAGCGGCTCTTGATCAGAGCTGCGCCAATAGTCTTTTTTCTTGAACTTACAGCCCTCTGCCGTCCGTCCAGACCCACCCGCAATAAAGGAAATTTCTGCTTCGCCCGCACCTCACAAACTATGCATGCGTTGACACCCGCAAGGGTCAATGCGCGATAGCCTGGTCTGAGGAAAATCTGCATGTTCATACATAACAAGCGACTTCAGTACACCGTACGCGTGGCCGAGCCCAATCCGGGCCTGGCGAACTTGCTGCTTGAACAATTCGGCGGTGCCAATGGCGAATTGGCGGCGGCGGCCCGTTACTTCACACAAGCCTTGGCTGAGGAAGACCCGGGACGAAAAGATCTTCTGCTGGACATAGCCACCGAGGAGTTGAGTCACCTGGAAGTGGTCGGCTCAATCATCGTGATGCTCAACAAGGGTGCCAAAGGTCAGATCGCCGAGGGCGTTCAGGAAGAAGGCGAGCTCTATCGTGCACTCAACGGAGCCGGTAACGACTCGCACATCACCAGTCTGCTTTACGGTGCCGGCGCACCGCTGGTCAATTCTGCAGGCGTGCCGTGGACAGCGGCGTACGTTGATTCAATCACTGAACCTACCGCCGACTTCCGTTCAAACATCGCAGCGGAAGCACGGGCAAAAATTCTCTATGAGCGTTTGATCAACATCACCGATGACCCGGGCGTGAAAGAGGCGCTGGGCTTTTTGATGACGCGCGAAATTGCGCATCAACAGTCGTTCGAGAAAGCGCTGCATGCGATCCAGCCCAACTTCCCGCAGGGCAAACTCGCCGGGATGCCTGAGTTCACTCACAAGTATTTCAACATGTCGGGCGAGCCAAACGTACGCGGGCCATGGAACGAGGGTGGCGCTTGGGAGTATGTGGAAAGTCCGGAGCCAGCGGTCGATGGCGGCGATGGGCTGGCGACTGTCAGCCTTCCTGCTCCGGACATAGAAGTCCTGGAAGCCATGAAGCTTCGCACCGCCTCTGATCCGCTCAGCGAACCCGTAACCGGCGCTGACCTTGGGTCAGGTTATGTGCAAGGCAAAGATGTCTGAATCCCGTAAGGCGGCCCCGCTTTCGGGGTCGCCACCTGCTCGAGGTGATCAATATGAAAAACAGCAAAGTCTCGGCGCTGACTTCAGATTATTTTCAACACCTGATGGAGCAAGCGTCCGCCGGTTTTGAGCTTGACTGCAAACAGGCCTGTCGCGGACTACGGGTCAGCATGGCGGTAAACGTGTTCGGAATGGGCACCCTGCTGCCGAATAATTTTGCCGATGAGGACACCGCCAGCGAACCAACGGGAAGATTTGCTTTGATGTGAGGCTTGCGTCTGCGCCTGAAAGAGATGAACCCTCACCGGACATTCAGAACAGCACGGAGGCTGCTTCTCTCATGAATATTTCAATGGTCTTGGGCCCTACCCCCTCAAACTCGGCCAGACGTTTTTCCAGCGTCCGACGGTCAGCGCTCGCTGCCACGATGTTGCTCACTTTGCCGGCATACTCGGTGTTGAGCTTGTTTGCCAACGCGAGCAATCGCGACGCCGTGCTCTCGTCGTAACGCACGTAATGCGCCTGACCCAGCATCGAGACCAAATGACGGTGCGTACAGTGCGCAAGCTTTTGCGGCGTATCTTTCTGATGCTGCTCTACTATGACCTGATACGCCCTGGCAGCAATCGCGCCCTGAATTCTTTTACCCATCAGAAAACTGGCGAGCAGCCATTTGAAGAGGCCGGTTTCGCTGGCCTCCAGAAGGTCAATGTTCAAGTCACGTGCAGTGATGATTTCGCTCACAAGGTTCCCTCCAAGCAGACCCGATTACCCATGTTGACACGGCAAGGCTACGAACGATCCGACGGCGGATCCCGCGCATGCCTCGAGCGATAAATTGAATCCCCAGTGGAAAACCGCGGTCATCATCTCAGGATGAAAGCGGACACGCATAAGGACCCTCATATGCTCGGTCGCACATCGCCCGAAAATAAGGGGCATGACGCCGCAGAAACGGCCCCGATCAAAGCGGCAAGCGATATAGCCGCCTTTCGCCTCACGGTCATCTTCATGCTGACGGTCATTTTGGCCTTTCTGGGTGTGGAGGGATGGCGGACGTGGCGTGACTATCATGCGGCCTTCTCGTCGGCGCGCGATTCGGTCACGAACCTCGCGCGGGCCACAGCGCAGCATGCCGAGGACGCCATTCGCCAGGTGGACGTATTGACCGCCGCTTTAGGCGAGCGCGTAGAAGGCGATGGATTGCAAAACATCAATGCGCCCCGCATCCACAAGCTGCTGGTCCAGCAGGCCAAATTGATGCCGCAGTTGCATGGACTGTTTATTTACGGCCCGGACGGGCAATGGATAGTCACCGACAAGGAAATCATCCCGGATCCGGCAAACAACGCCGACCGCGATTACTTCCAGTATCACCGTACCCACACCGACCGAAATGTGCGTATTGGCGAGGTCGTCAAAAGCAAGTCCACCGACGACCTGATCATCCCGATCTCGCGCCGCTTGAATAACCCGGATGGCTCCTTTGCCGGCGTGTTGCTGGGGACCATCAAAGTCAGTTATTTCGTCGACTACTACGGCGATTTCAAGATCGACGACAAGGGCGCACTGGTCCTGGCGCTGCGCAGTGGAACAATCCTGGTACGCCGTCCCTTTATCGCCTCGGTCATCGGCCAGAGCCTCGCCGACAGTGAAGTTTTCAAGAATTACCTGCCCGTTGCCAATGAAGGCATCGCCGAGGTCAGGGCCATCGTCGACGGCACGGAGCGTTTGTATGGTTACAGAGCATTGACCACATACCCGTTGGTGGTTGAAACAGGGCTGTCGCGCGAATCCATCATCGCGCCCTGGCGCTGGGATCTGATCAAAACCGGGTTTGTGTTGTTGTCGGTGATTGCTGCGTTCAGCGTATTCGGACTGATCGTCCTGCGGCAGTTGCGCCAAAGAATGGTGATGGAAAAGGATTTGCGTCGTGCACACCAGGCCATGAAAGACATGGCATTGACCGACAGCCTCACTGGGCTGGCCAACCGGCGGCGTCTGGACACTGCTCTGGTTGATGAGATTCGTTTGGCCAGACGGCAAGGTTCGTCCATTTCGCTGATCATGATCGACGTTGATCACTTCAAGCTTTACAACGATACCTATGGGCATGCGGCGGGTGACGACTGTCTGAGCGCTGTGGGGATGGCGATTTCACAAGCGTTAAAGCGGCCGGGTGATCTGGCGGTCAGGTATGGCGGGGAGGAGTTTTCCGTGTTGCTGCCCAATACCGATATCCGAGGCGCGGCGCTCGTTGCTCAGGAAATACTGGAGGCCATTCGCTCATTGCGAATCGAACACACTGCCCATCCGCAAGGTCACGTCACGGCCAGCGCAGGTATCGCTGTTGGCAGGCCTGCCGAACATGACGTCACCCCCGCCAGCCTGATCGATTCCGCTGACAAGATGCTCTATGCCGCGAAGCAGAAAGGCAGGGATCGCTATTGCAGTGGCGGGGAGCGCAGCGGCCAATCCGTGACTGGCCAGCAATGCGATTGACAGTGAGAGTCAGTCCGTCCGAACAGCCACCTTAATATCCGTCAAACCGACCCGCTGAGCCTGCTCAAGAACCTGCTCCGGCGTCGAATCCGCCGTGGGCATGACCAGGCTGTTTTCCGCATCGCCCAGATGCAGTTCCAGCAGATGCATCGCTGCAGCGTGCGCGGGCAGTTGCGCATCGTTGAGTTCGAGCAGATAAGTACGGGGTTCGCCGTTGAATCGGTATTCGATGTGGTAGGTGTGCATGCTGGTATCCGCGTCAGTGAAAGTGGGCAGCTGATTATCCTGATGAGCCGGTCAGGTTTTAGTTCAAACAAACGGCGATTTTGCTTTTCCAGGCAAACTTTTTGCGCAGCGGGGCGTCCTCTTCTTAACTCTCCATAACAGCTGATCACAGCTAAGGACTGGCAATGACGTTTTTCATATTTCTTCTGGCCTGCGCAGCAGCAGCGGCCACCGGTGTGATGTTCAAACCCGGCGCGTGGTACGAATCGCTGAACAAACCCTCCTTCACCCCACCCAACTGGGCATTTCCCGTGGCCTGGACGATCATCTACCTGTTGCTGGCCTGGGCCGGTTATCGCTTGAGCTTGATCCCCGGCAGTCAAACCGTGCTGGCCTTGTGGGCAGCGCAGATTGCGCTGAACACGTTGTGGACGCCGGTGTTTTTCGGCGCGCATCAAGTGCTGGCGGCGTTGGTGATTCTGCTGGTGCTGTGGCTGGTAGTCGCGGCGATGGTGGTGTTGGCGCTGCAACTGGACGTGGTCACCGGGCTGATTTTGTTCCCGTACCTGGCGTGGCTGTGCGTCGCTGCGGCGCTGAACTTCTCGATCCTGATGAAGAATCGCACATGAGCGATTTCCCCTGGCCACACGGCGAGCGCGAATTGGCGCAGGTGCGCGCCTTCAATAAAAAACTCGCCTGGCTGCCGCGCTTCAAGATCCGCAATCGCCTCACGCCACGGTTGATTCAGGCGTTGCTGCGGGTGAGTCAGGTCGGCCGCGCAGGCCAGTTGCGTCAGCATGGACTGACGGCTGAACGCAGGACGTTTGATTCAGTGCCCGTGCGGATTATTCGCCCCAAGGGCCAGGCCAAAGGCGTGGTCGTGGATTTTCATGGCGGCGGCTGGGTGATCGGCAATGCGCAGATGAATGACAACTTCAACATCGCCATCGTCAATGCCTGTGACGTCGTGGTGGTGTCAGTAGACTATCGGCTGGCCGTGTCGACGCCGATCGAAAGATTGCTGGAAGACTGTCTGCGCGCCACTCGCGGGATTTTGAGCGACGACGAATTGAGCGGATTGCCCGTCGTTGTCGTCGGCGAATCGGCGGGCGCACACCTGGCCGCAGCCACCCTGCTCGCCCTGAAAGCATCGCCGCCGCTGCTGCGACGAATCAGCGGCGCGCTGTTGTATTACGGCGTCTACGACCTGACCGGAACGCCCAGCGTGCGCACGGCGTCAGCGGACACGCTGGTGCTCGACGGCCCCGGGATGGTCGCGGCGTTGCGCCTGCTCACCCCGGACATGACGGACGAGCAGCGACGCCAGCCACCATTATCGCCGCTGTATGGCGACTTCAGCGGTTTGCCGCCAGCGCTGCTGTTTGCCGGCGAACTCGATCCGCTGCGCGATGACACCGTGCTGATTGCCGAGCGCTGGCGTCAGTCGGCGCCGGTCGAATTGCAGATGCTGCCGGAGTGTCCGCACGGGTTTATCCATTTCCCGACCGCCACTGCACAGCACGTGCTGGCTTATAGCCGGGAGTGGATTTCGGCTCGCCTCACGACTGCCTCACAGCCTGCCTATACCTTCGCATTGCCCAGTGACACCATCGTGTAATAGCTCGCCGGCGTGGCATTTGCTCTGATTGCGCGTCCTTCTCAGACACAGACGCATCAGTCATAACACCGAAAAATGCCGGGAGTCGCCCATGAACAAGTTAACGACCGCCGCTGGCGCGCCAGTGGTCGACAACAACAATACGCAAACTGCCGGCCCAGGCGGCCCGGCACTGCTGCAAGATGTCTGGCTGCTGGAAAAGCTTGCGCATTTCGATCGGGAGGTTATTCCAGAGCGGCGCATGCATGCCAAGGGCTCAGGCGCTTTTGGCACGTTTACCGTCACCCACGATATCAGCCGTTACACCAAGGCCAAGGTGTTTTCCGGCGTGGGTAAACGCACCGACATTTTTGTACGCTTCTCGACCGTCGCCGGCGAGCGTGGCGCCGCTGATGCCGAGCGCGACATTCGCGGCTTTGCCATCAAGTTCTATACCGAGCAAGGCAATTGGGATCTGGTGGGCAACAACACTCCGGTATTCTTCTTGCGCGACCCGTTGAAGTTTCCTGACCTCAATCACGCTGTCAAACGCGACCCTCGCACCAACCTGCGCAGCGCCAGGAACAACTGGGATTTCTGGACGCTACTGCCCGAGGCGCTGCATCAAGTCACGATCGTCATGAGTGATCGTGGCCTGCCGCAGTCCTACCGCCACATGCACGGGTTCGGCAGCCACACCTACAGCTTCATTTCCCCGGTCAACGAACGCTTCTGGGTCAAGTTCACCTGGAAGACTCAGCAGGGAATCGCGAACCTGACCGATCAACAAGCCGCGACCCTCGTGGGCACTGATCGCGAAAGCGCCCAGCGGGACTTGTACACCAGCATCGAGCAAGGCCAGTTTCCACAATGGAAGCTATTTATACAGGTCATGCCGGAGGCCGATGCTGCCACCTATCCAATCAATCCATTCGATTTGACCAAAGTCTGGCCGCACCAGGATTACCCGTTGCTCGAAGTCGGCCTGCTTGAACTCAACCGCAACCCGGACAATTACTTTGCCGATGTTGAACAGGCGGCGTTCAACCCGGCCAACGTCGTGCCCGGCATCAGTTTTTCGCCGGATAAAATGCTCCAGGCGCGTTTGTTTTCCTACGGTGATGCACAGCGCTATCGCGTCGGCGTCAATCACCACCAGATTGCGGTGAATGCGCCCCGCTGCCCGGTCAACAGTTTTCACCGCGACGGCCAGATGCGCACCGACGCCAACGCTGCCAGTACCCTCGGCTATGAGCCCAACAGCTATGGCGAATGGGTCGAGCAACCTGACTTTCGCGAGCCACCGCTGGCCCTGCACGGCAGCGCCGGGCATTGGAACCATCGCGAAGACACCGACTACTTTTCGCAACCGGGGGCACTGTTCCGCCTGATGAGTTCCGAGCAGCAAAACGCGCTATTCGACAACACCGCACGTGCGATCAAGGGCGCGTCGGCGCAGTCGATACAGCGCCATATCGAACACTGTACGCAGGCCGATCCGGCGTATGGCGCCGGTGTTGCCCTGGCAATTGAACGCTTGAGTTGAGCCCCCGCATTAAGCGCAAGCAAAGCGAGAGGCGCGGCGCGGGGCCAGATTCCGAGGCCGCGGCTTTGATGGCTGACAGCGCTGATCAGGCTTGCGGGTCTGTCATGCAGACAGGTCCATTGAAATCAGCCCCGCCGCCGCATAGCTGCCGATCAATTCATCGAACAGCGCAATATCGCCTCGGCTCCGGGCGACCAACTGCGCGCCGGCCACCGCGGCGTAAATCGCCCGGGCGCGCGCCTTGCAGCGTTCTTCACTGGCCGACCCGGCCGCGGCCAGCACCTGCGTCAGCCATTCGATGTTGATTTCTGCGAACTTTTTCACCTGGTCTTTGACAGGCTCCGGCAGATCTTCGTACTCGGCGGCCATGAAGCTGACGAGGCACAGCCGATTACCGTTCTCCAGCGAGGTGCGAAAGATTGACGGGTACATCGCCAGGCAGCGTTGCGGCTCGGGATTGGCCTCTCGAATGTCGTGCAAAACCTTGGCCGCGTCCTGCCAGTAACGTTCGGCAACCGCCGCGCCGAGGTCGGCTTTGCTGCGAAAATGGTAGTAGATGCTGGCGTTCTTGATACCGACCACTGCGCCGATACTGCGAAAGTTGATGCCGTTGTAACCGTGAGTCTGCGCCGCTGTTTTCGCGGCATCGAGAATCGCTTCCCGAGCGTTCTGGCTCATGTCTATGTCCTTGGTGATCCTCAATCAATGGGCGAAGTGTACCTTGCAAACGCAAACCTGCCAATTGACAGGCAGGGGCTTGACACGATGCGAATCCGGCCGCAATATTCGCCTACCAAATGACAGGCAGGTGAACCGAAATGACCGCTACTGCTTCGCAAAACAGTGTTCAATCCACTTCGATGTTGAAAATCTACGATTGGTACAACGGCCCCTACCCGGCCCGCGTGCGGATCGCTCTGGCAGAAAAATCGCTGTTGCCGCGCACCGAATTCGTTTCGGTGAATCTGTGGCGGGGTGAGCACAAAAAGCCGGAATTCTTGCGCTTGAATTACTCCGGTACGCTGCCAGTGCTGGAGCTGCAGGACGGCACGCTGATTGCCGAATGCACCGCCATCACCCAATACCTGGACGCACTCGATGGCAGCCCGACCCTCACTGGCCGCACGCCCGTGGAGAAGGGTCTGATCCAGATGATGACCAAGCGTGCGGAAATCGAGTTTCTTGATGCAGTGAGTGTGTACTTCCATCACGCAACGCCAGGGCTCGGCCCAGAGGTCGAGCTGTACCAGAACGCCGAATGGGGCAATCGCATGCGCGACAAGGCTGTGCGGGGCATGCGTTATTTCGACGAGGTGTTGCGACGCCAGCCCTTCGTGGCCGGCGACAGCTTCTCGATGGCGGACATTGCCGCGTTGGGCGGGATGATTTTTTCGGCGTTGGTGGAATTACCCGTGCCTGAAGAATGCTCGGCCCTGCGCGAGTGGCATGCGCGCATGCAAGAGCGGCCGA
The DNA here is from genome assembly GCF_014268545.1 of Pseudomonas sp. SWRI81. Classification (NCBI taxonomy): domain Bacteria; kingdom Pseudomonadati; phylum Pseudomonadota; class Gammaproteobacteria; order Pseudomonadales; family Pseudomonadaceae; genus Pseudomonas; species Pseudomonas sp. SWRI81. The sequence continues at coordinate 37,560 of NZ_JABWQS010000004.1, read as the reverse complement.
GTGTGCAGCAATGGCGGGCGATGGTAGAGCGCGGCGAGCCGCAAAACTGAGAAACAAGAAAGGCGCCTTCATCGGCGCCTTTTTCGTGGTTAGCCCACCTTGATCACAATCTTGCCAAATGCGCCTTTGGCCAGATGCTCATAAGCTTGCCGAGCCTGCTCGAACGGATAGACCCGATCAATAACAGGACTGATGTTGTGTTCGGCAAGGAAGCGGTTCATCCGGTCGAACGAGGAGCGCGGCGCGACGGCGATGCCGCGTATCGTGGTCTGACGGAAGATCAGCGGCATCAGGTTCAGCTCAACCGTCTGCCCGGTCAGAAAACCGATCTGCGCGATGCGTCCGGACGCTTTGGTCGCCGCCACCGACTGATTGATGCCGTTGCCCCCGGCCACATCGAGCAGCAGATCCACCCCTTTGCCCTCAGTGAGTTTCAGCACCTCGTCCGCCCAGTTTGGCGTGGTTCTGTAATTGATTCCGGCGACCGCCCCCAGCTGTTTTACGGCGCGCAGATTGTCATCGCTGCTCGACGTTGCGATGACTTTTGCACCCAGCGCGGTAGCGATCTGCACGGCAAAAATCGATACGCCGCCGGTGCCCTGAACCAGCACGGTCTGGCCCGGTTGCACCGCGCCGAAATCGACCAGCGAGTACCACGCGGTGAGCGCGGCGATCGGCAGCGTGGCCGCCTCTTCATCGCTCATGTTGGCCGGCGCGCCGACGGCGCTGTCCTCATGAATGATCATGTACTCGGCCAGGCCGCCGGGCAGTGGCGAGCCGAAGCAGTAATCCGGCTCGTTCGGCCCCGGCTCGCCATCCAGCCAGCGCGAGTACAGATGCGAATTGACGCGATCGCCGATCTTGAAACGGCTGACGCCCTCGCCGATCGCCACCACCGTGCCGGCAGCATCGCTCACCGGAATCAGCGGTTTGGGAACCATGTGCGGTTCATAAATGCCGTCGACGATCGCCTTGTCGCGAAAATTCAGCGAGACAGCGCCCACCTTCACCAGCAACTCGCCAGCCTTGGGCTGCGGGGTCGCTGCTTCTCCCAGTTGCAGATTGTCGAGTCCGAAATCTTTCAGTAACCACGCTTTCATGGCGAATCTCCAAATGCACGTCAATGGCCGCAAACCACAGCGGGTTTGCCTTGAGGCACATGGTTCGCTTTTGCAGACTGGCAATAAATGCCGAGAAAAAGACAGGATTGTTCTATCCTGAGGCAACAAACCTGCACACCGGATTACCTCATGGAATTACTCCAGTCAATGCGCCTGTTCGCCAGGCTGGCTGAGCTGGGCAGCTTTACCAAAGCCGCCGAGTCGCTGGACATCGGCCGCCCGCAAGTCACCCGCTACATCAAGGAGCTGGAAACGTCCCTGGGCGTGCGGCTGTTTCAGCGCACCACGAGAAAAGTCGCCCTCACCGCTGAAGGCGAACAGTTCTACCAACGGGTACAAGAGATTCTCGCGGACATCACGGCGGCGACGTCCATGTTCGATCGCACCGGGGCAACGCTGACGGGGCGTCTTCGCATCGATATCCCCACGGCGTTCGCCCAGATGGATTTCATCAGCAGCCTGCGAACATTTACCGACACTTACCCGGGCGTCAGCCTGGTGTTGGGCGTGACAGACCGGACGGTTGATCTGGTCGGCGAAGGCGTCGACTGTGCGCTGCGCATCGGTGAGCTGCCGGACTCGACCCTGATCGCCCGCCCGATCGCCATGGCCACCATGGTGACCTGCGCAGCGCCCGAATATCTGCGCGAGCACGGCACGCCAGAGACCCTCGATGATCTCGCCAGCCATCGCGGTGTTAACTTTCTGTCTGGCCAAAGCAACCGCACATTGCCCTGGCAGTTCTCGGTTGAGGGCCAGCAACGAACATTCGTCAGTCACACTGCAATCACTGTCACCGAGTCGAACGCCTACGTTCAGTGCGGCGTGTCGGGCTTTGGCATTATCCAGGCTCCGGGTATCGCAGTTGCCGAGCATCTGGCCAGCGGCGCCCTTGTGGAAATTCTCCAGGCCTTGCGACCGGCACCGCGCCCGGTATCGCTGCTGTACCCCAGCCGCGCTCACTTGCCTGCGCAGGTGCAAGTGTTTATCGAATGGCTGCAGGTGCGATTTGCGCAGTTATACGCCGCGTGGGTGGTGGTTTAGATCAGGCTTTGCACCATGACCTGCACGCTTACGGCTTGACGCTGATCCCTCGAGCCGCGAAGACCTCACGGGCAGCGGCGATGCCGTTCAAGGCGCTGGGAAATCCCGCATAGACCGTCATTTGCAAGATCACATCAATCACTGCCTCGGGTTTGCACCCGACATTGAGCGCGCCGCCAATATGCACTTTCAGTTGTGGCTGTGCATTGCCCAGCGCGGTCAATGCCGCGACGGTCGCCAGCTCGCGAGTGCAGTAGTCGAGTCCGGGACGGGCGAACACATCGCCATAGGCAAAGCTCAGTATCCAGTCAGCCAGCTCTGGCGCTGTGTCCTTCAACGAGTCCACAACGGCCTGACCGGGTCCGCCGGTAATCTGCATCAGCGCGGCCTCTCCGCGCGCTCGACGATCAGTTATCTCTACGGGCGCCGCGACGCTGGTAACGCTTGCGCCAATCAGGGTGGCGGACAGAAATTGAAGGAAACGCGGAAGCTTACGGATCATGGTGGTGCCCCTTTTGCTCGAGTTGGTGGTAGATCTGAATCTTGTTATCCAAAACGTCGAGGGACTGGCTCAACTCGCGGATCTGCGCTTCGACGTCCTGGCGATGCCGTTCCAGCAGCGCTCGTCTTTGTGCCAGGGTCGCGTCACCCAACCGGCGCAGCTCGGCGTAACAGAGCATTTGCTGGATCGGCATTCCCGTGGCTTTCAGCCGCAGCAGAAACTCGGCCCAAAGCACGTCCTTCTCGGCATAGACCCTATGGCCATTCCCTGCGCGAACAACCGCGTCGAACAGCCCGATCCGTTCGTAGTACCTGATCGTGTGCGGGCTTAAATCAAGGCGCCTGGACAATTGTGAAATGGTCAGATTTGGATTCATGGGGATCACCGTAAATGTTTGAGTGCACTCTAAGTCAAGCGAATGTGTAGAGGCGGATAAGCCTTTTTTTCGGGTCCCCTCTCTCGGTAGCCACGGTCACCAGTATGCGCCTCTAGCCTGGCGTTAACGCTCCAAAGCAACTCGTCCAGCACAATTCGGATCGCCATCAGACAGCTTTGAAAAATCTCACTGATAGTTAATATCAACAAAACAACATTGAACGCCTACCAACTGGATGGTAGCGTTGTCTCCTGTTTTGACCCTAACCGCTACAGTGAGAACCTTATGCAAGACTGGAAACAAACCCGCAAAGATATCAATGCTCGCCTCATGGAACTTAACGGCTTGTCCCCTGACACCCTGAAAGGCATGGCCGCTCTGGGTGCCGCCGGCGTCAAGACCAACCACTTGGACGCTAAGACGCGCGAACTGATTTCCCTGGCGGTCGCAGTCACCACCCGCTGCGATGGCTGCATCGCCTTTCATGCCGCCGAAGCCAAGAAGATCGGCGTCACCAGCGAGGAAGTGGCTGAAGCCTTGGGCGTGGCGATCAACATGAATGCGGGAGCCGCACTGGTGTACAGCACCCATGTGCTGGACGCGTTCGATAAATCGTAAATCTGCTCCCCCTCCTCCAGTTCGAGATCAACCATGAACAATTTGTTTACCCCTTATGATCTGGCCGGCATCAGGTTGAAAAACCGTGTGGTCATGGCGCCCATGACACGCACCCGCACACTGAACAACGTCGCAAACGAGTTCACCGCCGAGTACTACGCACAACGGGCTAGCGCCGGCCTTCTGATCACCGAAGGCTTGCCGATTTCCGACGAGGCCCGTGGCTACCTTTACACCCCAGGCATTTACGCTGATGAACACGTCAATGGCTGGCGTCAGGTCACCGACGCGGTGCATGCCAAAGGCGGAAAGATCTTTGCGCAGTTGTGGCACGTTGGCCGTATGTCACATGTGTCGGTGCATGGTTTGGTGCCGGTTTCTTCCGGCACGCAACCGGCCGTCGACACCACCGTTTACGCCTGGGTTTCGCCGAACGAGGCCGGCCCCGTGCAACCCAGCGTCCCTCGAGCATTGCGCACGGAAGAGATCAAACGCGTTATCGCTGACTTCGTGAAGTCCGCACGCATGGCGATGAATGCCGGATTTGACGGTATCGAGATCATGGCGGCCAACGGTTTTCTGTTTGATCAGTTCCTCAGTAGCGCTTTGAACACTCGCACCGATCAGTACGGAGGCTCTATCGCCAATCGCCAGCGTTTTCTGCTTGAAACCATTGACGCCATTGCCGATGAAATCGGTGGTGCCCGCATTGGCGTGCGGTTCTCGCCATTTGGCCGCCTCTATGACTTTGGTGTGTATGAGGGCGAGGCAGAAACCTGGATGAGCATGGCGACGGCGCTCAACGAGCGTGAACTGGCCTATGTTCACCTCAACTACCAACCGACCCTTCTCGCCGCTCAGACCCCGCCCGGTTTTGGCGCGGCTTTGCGTGCAGCCTACAAAGGCACCCTGATGGCCGCCGGCGGTTTTACCCAGGCGCTCGCCGAAGCGGAACTGGCCAAGGGCGAACTTGACCTGATTGCCTTCGGCACGACCTATATCGCCAACCCTGATCTGGTCGAGCGTATGCAGAACGGCTGGCCGTTGGCAGAAAGCGATCGCGCGACCTATTACGGCGTGGGCGACCGTATCGCCAAGGGCTACACCGACTACCCGACATTCCTCGCGACTAACACCTGACGGCCCAGTAGCTCAGCTAAAAAAACGCCCTGTTCGATAGGCATTTCAATACCGATCGAACAGGGCGTTTCGCGTTTCCAGCGAATCAATGGCGACTGATGCACGCGGAATTTGCAAACAGGCAAATCAGCTTTCACGCACCTCCAGGGTCGGCACCATACGGATTGCCCGGGAGAAGTTGGCGTAATTGACCGACGTTTTGAGCACGGCGCTGTGCAGTTCTTCAACGCGCGCGCGCGGGGCGTCAGTGTGTAAGCGAATCGCCACGCTCACTTCGTCGTAACCCGGGTTGACGTTCTCGTCGAGGCCCAGAAAGCCGCGCAGATCGAGAGTGCCGTTGGTCTCGATTTCCAGGCTGTGAATCGTAATCCCCATCATCGCGGCATTGGCGGCGTAACCGACGGACATGCACGCATTAAGCGCAGCCATCAGCAGTTCTTGAGGGTTTGGCGCGGAGTTCTCGCCCAGCAATTCATTTGGCTCATCGGCGGCAATTTCAAAATCACGCGAGTACGTTTCACCGGCCAGGCTGTACCGATTGACTTTCGCCACTGTGCGAGTCTGACCTTGCCACTCGGTTCTGACATTAAAACTGGCGTGGCGCTTGGTCGAATCCTCGGCAATACCTTGCGCGAACTGCTGGAGTGCGGCGACGTCGATACCGTTCAGGTTGTTGTTCATTTGCGGGTTCCTCTTAGGATGGACCGGACGCTTCCGGAAAGAAAAACAACTCTACCAAGTAGTAGGTAGCTATTCAACGAATAAGATTTCCTTTCAATCAAGAGGTTTCTGACGCAAAAAAAAAACGCCTCGTCAATACGAGGCGTTCAATGAAGTAGAGTGCGTTGTAGCGTGGCAAGTCCTAGTGACGCTGGGGCACCACACGCAGTCCATCCAGAAGGAGATCGAACCCGGACGACTGCGCATAAGCATCGCTCAGCGCCCAGGAAACGAAGCTGTTGCCTTCCAGCGAGTTGAGAATCAGCCGGGCGATAAGTGACGCGCTGTGTTCGGCCTTGAGTTCGCCGAGGGATTGACCCAAGGCAATATTGGCCTGCAGCCACTCGAGGTGAATCTGGAAAAAGTCTCGCGTCAGTGCCTGCAGACTCTCGGGTAATGCCAGCAACTCGGCGGCCAAGGCTCCGCACAACGGCAGCATGCCGCTGGTACTGCTCTGGGCGAACATGTGCGCAAACGCCTTCAGACGTTCAATTACCCCGGCATTGTCGGTATTGATCTGCTCCAATTGATTCCTGAAACGGAACAAATAGCTCTCGACGATGGCAATTGCCATTCCTTCCTTGGTAGGAAAGTGGTGATGAATACTCGCCTTCTTGATGCCGATTTCCGTCGCGAGGTCAGCATAGCTGAACGCTGCATAACCTTTGGTACGCAACAGGATTTCCGCGCTGGAGAGAAGGTCGGAACGTGTACTCATGAAACAGCATCCAGAGGTTGGCAGGCCGCAATCATAAAGGAGTCATACCGCAGAAGACAGTCTGCGCCAGACGGCTCCACTCTCGCGCACTCGATTTGTTGTCCCAGGCAGACAACGTTTGCGTACGCATACGCCATCCGGCCAATTTTGACCTCCCGGAGGCAGTCATACGATCTCTAGTCTTTAAACCCAAGTATGAATAACTGCTCCTGAAGCCCAGCTAACGCATGCGCCTCTGCGAGCGCTCTTGCCCGATGTAACCGTATACGGTACAAAACGACCAAGTTGTACGATGACATAATAAAAATTCCTGCGCCGCCAGAACGGCGTAGCACTGTTCGAGACCTGCCATGTCCAGCCCTGCCCCTGCTCACACCGTAGCACCGCCCTTCCCCCGCCATCTCGCCGTGATCATTCTGTTGTGCATGGGCTGTGCGTTCGCCGGCAACCATGTGGCGGCACGGGTCGCTTTCGATGATGGTGCCGGCGTGTTGCTGGCGATTCTGATGCGCTCTGGCGGAACGTTGCTGGTGCTCGCCGGCCTGGTGCTGTGGCAAAGACAAAGTCTGCGTCTGCCTGCCGGCGCCTGGCGCTGGCAGCTCCTGCTGGGCCTGTTGATTACCGCGCAGAGCCTGTGCCTGTACTCAGCCGTCGCACGGGTCCCCGTGGCGCTGGCGCTACTGGTTGCCAATGTGTTTCCTATCCTGCTGGCGCTGCTGACCTGGGCGCTGGGTGGACCGCGGCCGACCGCACGCACCGCCATGTTGATGGGGCTGATTTTGGTCGGGTTGGTGTTTGTGCTCGATGTCCCCGGGCGCCTTGCGACCACAACCCACGTCGGCCCGCAGTGGTGGCTGGGCGTCGCGCTCGCCTTCTGCGCCGCCAGCGTGTTCGCTTGCGCGCTGTGGATCACCGATCACAAGTTGTCTCAGGTGCGCGGCTCGGCGCGCAGTCTGCTGACAATTTTTATCGTCTTCACCAGCGTCAATCTGGCGGGACTGACCGGCGCCCTCCCCGGCGGACTGAACCTGCCCGCCACCTCAAACGGATGGCTGGCCCTCGCCACGCTGGTGGTGCTGTACGGCACCGGTTTTATCGTGCTGTTCATTTCAGTGCCGCGACTGGACATGCCTCGCAACGCACCGGTCATGAACATCGAGCCGCTGGCGACGTTGGTGATGGGCTGGATCGTGCTGGATCAAATGCTTGGCACGGTGCAGATTCTCGGCGGGCTGATTGTGGTTACCGGGATTGTTTTGCTGACGTATCGCAAATCGGCGATCAAGGCTGATGATCTCGCTCAGCAACGAAAAAACTAGTCCGGCAACCTACCGCGCTGCCCACAACGATTGAGTGCCGTGCAGTGCCGGTGACGATTTCGGCACCACCTGTAGCTCGATCGGCGTACCGAGAAACGCCTGACAACGCGAACGCAACCAGCGCTGGCCGGCATCGTTGTGTGCCGTCCCGCGCCAGGCCATGGACAGGTTCTGCGTCGGCAGCGGCAAGGGGACGGCCTCGGCCCGGATGCCCTGGGCCAACGCCATCGCTCTGGCAACATAGTCGGGAACGATGGCGAGCATTTCGCTCTGCGCCAAGAGCCTCGGCAGCGCGCTGAACTGCGGTACCGCCAACACCACTTTGCGCCGCCGCCCCAACAGACTTAACGCCTGATCGGTATCGTCAGCGGCATTGCCCATCGGGGACACAACGATATGCGGACGTGTACAGAACTCCTCCAACGTTACCGAGCCGGCGCAATTATCGGCACGCAAAAGCATCGGCCGGACGACACGCAGACTCTTGCGCCGCGCACTCGCCGGCAGGTCGAGCATATGACTGATTCCGAGGGAAATTTCCCCATTGAACAGGCGTTGCGACATTTGCTGCTGATTGACGCGCAGCACCACCAGTGAGATGTTCGGCGCCTCTTCCCGCAGGTGCCGGAGCAAGTGCGGCAACAACGCGTATTCGACATCATCAGACAGCCCCACCTGAAACGTCGCCTCGCTGGCGCCCGGTTCAAATGATTGGCAACGGCTCACTGCCGCGGCAATGCCGTCCAGCGCCGGGGTCAGATTGATGAATATTTCCTCCGCCCGCGCCGTCGGCTCCATGACTCTGCCGGCACGAATGAACAACGGATCATCGAACAACTGGCGCAAGCGTCCCAGCGCGGCGCTGATCGCCGGTTGGCCAAGGAACAGCTTTTCGCCGACGCGGCCAACATGACGCTCGTGCATCATCGTTTCAAATACCACCAGCAGATGAATGTCGACGCGACGCAGATCATTTCTGTTCATGGACTTCACCACCCGGCACGCAGCCTTTGAGTTCAACAGACAGCAGCACCTAGATTACGGCCCCGGTTGCCAAGCGTCTTTGGTACATCGGGACAGGGCGATCATGCGTTAGGTGAAGGCTTCTATACGTGAGTATGAAGTCGAAAAAAACGCGTGTGGACCCGCTAGCGAACTCGTTCATGCGTTGTATCGGCATGCGTCAATGGCGGTTTTTCCGGGTTTTTTGTCCTAGCCGATGACCTCGTCGGGCAACTAGGATGCTGAACCGATTATTGGCTCCCGAACGAACAACACCCATCCGCCCGCATGATTGCACCCCGACGATCGCTTGCTCTGCCCTGCCCGTTCGCTGGCGGTCGACAGGGCGCGCGCCAGCGCCTTTGGTCAGGGGCCAACTGGCCCGTTGCGGGATCAGCGCTAGAATCGAGCTGGCGATTTTTGCTGTCGATTCGGTATTGCCAGGCCCGGTCAGTCAAAACCTTGGGAACAACAGCAATGAACAATCATCCCGTGCATAACAGCAATCCAGGCGAGCCCGTGGTTTTCATTGTCGACGATGATGCCGGGCTGCGCGAATCCCTTGGCAGCCTGTTGCGCTCGATCGGCCTGCGGGTCGAGCTCTTCGCTTCAGTCGCTGAATTCATGAATCACCCGCGCCCCGATACCGTCAGTTGCCTGGTGCTCGATGTGCGCCTGCAAGGCAGCAGTGGCCTGGATTTCCAGAGTGAGCTGGCGGCCGCCGGCATCAATGTACCGATTGTGTTCATCACCGGACATGGCGATATAGCCATGACGGTGCGCGCGATGAAGGCCGGTGCCGTGGACTTTCTGACCAAACCGTTTCGCGAGCAAGATCTGATCGACGCCGTGTGCGCCGCGCATACCCGGGACAAGCAACGGCGCGAGTCCGGGCGACATGCCGAGGAGCTACGTGCGCGCCATGCCACGTTGACGCCCCGCGAGCAGACGGTCATGGCGCTGGCGGCTTCGGGCTTGATGAACAAGCAGATCGCCGGGGAGATCGGCCTCAGTGAGATCACGGTGAAAATCCACCGCGGCCAGGCCATGCGCAAGATGGGCGCGCGCTCCTTTGCCGATCTGGTGCGCATGGCGGAGGCCATCGCCGCGCAGTCGGCCAATCGCTGACCGCGCCGGCCCGGGCGGTGTGGCGAGGTCGCACCGCCCGCGGCTAATACCTGGGTATAGCCCCGTTATACCTAGTCATACGCGCGTTGACCCAATGTAGCGGTGCCCGACTTCAAGGCGTTGCCCTACCATCATTACCCATAACAAAAGCGGCCCAGGTGGGGCTTATGCATCATTACGCAAGTGGCAATACAGCCGCCTCCCGAGAGCAGCGCTACACATTTACTTCTGCGTCATTCTGCCCGTCACCCAAGTTTGCCCGGCATCCGCCACAGGTTGCGCGATGCCGTCCGATAGCAAAAAACCGGAATAACAAATGTCTATCTTCAAACGTCGCGCACAGTTTTTTTGTTCAGACGCCGTTGCCTGGCTGGCGGCCATTGCCGTGGGCAGCATGATTTTCACCACCAACTCATACCTCGACCTCGATGTCGCGCCGACGCTGTTCTACATCACCCTGGTCTTCATGTCGGCGAATTTCTTTCCGGTGCCGTTGTTTATCGCTGTGGCCGTAGGGTGCGTCATCATTCTGACCGCCAGTTTCATTGCTGACGCAGGCTACCGCGACCACCGCTTGATCGCCGCTTTTGTCCGGTGCCTGATCGCCCTGACCACCATTAGTCTGCTGGCGCTGCGCAGCAAACGGGCCACTGAAACGCTACGCCGCAAAGAGGCATTTTTCATGGGTGCACAGAAGCTCAGTCATACCGGCAGCGTGGTTTTCACCGTCGGCGCCGAGCGCAAATTCAACGTGTCGTGGTCGGACGAATCGTCTCGCATCTTCGAATACCCGCCCCTGCTTACGCCCACGCTTGCGTTGATCAAGGCCAGGACTCACCCCGATGACCTGGCGCTCATCGACGGTGTCCTGCGGCAGGCGGCGGAACATCGGGAGCTGATCGAGCTCGAGCATCGACTGGTGATGCCCGACGGCCGGATCAAGCACGTACAAATGATTGCCAGTCCGTTGATCAAACAGGGTGGCCGTAGCGAATACGTCGGCGCCTTGATGGATGTCACGGCCGCCAGGCAAGCCGAAGAAGCGCTGTTCCATTCCCAGGCAACCCTGGCCCATGTCACACGGTTGAGTTCCATGGGCGAGTTGGCCGCCTCGATCGCTCATGAAATCAATCAGCCGCTGGCCGCCGTGATCACCAGCGGCGAGTCGTGCAAACGCTGGATCAACCGGCCCGAGCCTAACCTGGAAGAAGCGCGGCGCTCGCTGGACCGGGTCATCCAGAACTCTGCGCGCGTGTCCGACGTGATCACTTGCATCCGCGCCTTGTCGCGGCACAGCGAAGTACAACGCAATGTCGAACGCTTCGACGACATCGTCAAAGACTCGTTGACGCTCATGCAGCATGACATCGCCCTGCACGAGGTGCGCCCACACGCACAACTCGAAGCACCCGGCGCATTGATAAAAGGCGATCGGGTACAGCTGCAACAAGTGATCATCAATCTGATCATCAATGCCTGCCAGGCCATGGCCAATGTGCACGACCGACCGCGTATGTTGCGCATCAGCACCTCGCTGCAACACAACGAAACCGTGCTGGAAATCGCCGACTCCGGCAGCGGCATCGCCGAAGATATTCTTCCTTCGTTGTTCGACCCCTTCTTCACCACCAAACCCAAGGGCCTGGGCATGGGCTTGTCGATCTGTCGTTCAATCATCGAGTTCCACGGTGGGCGTATCTGGGTGGAGAGCACCGAAGGGGTCGGCACGCAGTTTCGCTTCGCGATACCCACGCATGGCCTGCGACACGAGCAATGAATATTTCTACTTCGCCAGGCGAATACGAGGGCTTCGAGCTGTGACTACCTCATACAACCCATCACAGGCAGTACCGGGCAAACCGCGCAGCGTCATTTTTGTCGCCTATGCGCAGATGGGCCTGCTTGACCTGACCGGCGCCCAGACCGTTTTCTGGGCCGCAACCCGCAGCCTGGCTGACCTCGGCCTGCCCGGTTACACCTTGCATACCGCCAGCCTGCAAGGGGGGCCGGTACGCACCGCGGAAGGTCTGGTGGTGCAAACGGTGCGCCTGGATGATCTGGCGCGGGGGCCGATGCATACGCTGATCGTTCCTGGCTCGCCGCACATTCGCCAGGCATTGGTCGACAGTTCGCCGCTGGTGGAATGGCTGCGCAAGGCTTCTTCTCTCGCCAGTCGCACCACCTCCGTCTGCAGCGGTGCGTTTTTCCTTGCCCGGGCCGGTTTGCTGGACGGCCTGCGCGCAGCGACTCACTGGGCCATGGCAGATCAGTTCGAGCGCCTGTTCCCGCGCGTCGAGCTGGATCGCGAAGCCATCTTCGTCGAGCAGGACCCGCTATGGACTTCGGCTGGCGTCAGCGCGGGAATCGATCTGTCCCTGGCCTTGGTCGAGGCGGACAACGGCCGCGAGGTGGCCATGCAGGTGGCGCGGCGCATGGTGGTGTACTACCGACGCCCGGACAATCAGGAGCAATGGAGCCCGTTGTTGCAATCGCAGTATTGGACACAATAACTGCGCGCCCATACTCGGGTATGACGGGCCTGACCCCATGTGCTACCCCACCGTCTTCAGGTACGAATGTCATCGACGGTGCCTCGACTTAAGCTGGTCATCTCTTACGAAGCCACGTATCGCGCCTGCGCGCCAGCCTGAGACGGTTGCCATGAACGCTACTCAAACGCTCTATAAAGTCAGTCATCCGTTACGCATCAGCCGCTACGGTGCGCATACCTCCTTATCCACTGTCGAGCGCATTGAGGCCATTGATGCGCTCATGCAAATGCTCGGTACGACGCTGAGCATCCAGGCGCAGCTCGATTACCTGGAGCAAACACTTCGCAACGTCAGTTTCCTGCCAATACGGCAGCTGTTTCGCCGGCTGGCCCGCACCACGGCTGACTACGCGGGGTTCCTCGCCACCGGCATCGCTGACTTGGGCGGCTACGCTGAACCCGCAAGCCTCTACCGCCTCAACGATGTCGCACAGAGCCTGGGGTTTGCCGATTGCCTGATTGGCATTCATGACGGCATGCGTCGGCTACGGACAGCCGATGCCGTTTTACGTGAATATCAAGAAAGTGCGGACGCCAACAAAGACTCTGCCAGTAAACGGTTCTTTGAAGAGTGCTTGCGGCGCAATGCGCAACTGCTCTGGCAGATCAACAATAACTTGCCCCATGAATAATCAGGGTAAAAACGCCAGGTTTCCCATGTTTGATTCGGCCATTATTTCTGTCGTTGATGACGACGAGCTTATTCTTGTATCACTGAAAAGCTTATTGCGTTCTTGTGGTTATACGGTGAAAACCTATAACAGCGCGCTGGCGTTTTTGCGGTCCGATGATCCGCAGAACAGCGATTTCCTGGTATCGGATATTCAAATGCCCGGCATGTGCGGAGTGGAGTTATACGAGGCACTGGCGGCCAGGAATATCCATATCCCTACGCTGTTCATCACGGGCAAACCCGGGCTGCCACCACAGTTCAGTGTCAAGGTCAGAAAGCCGGAAGGGTATTTTTCCAAACCGTTCGATACCCAGGCACTTCTGACGTGTATCGAACGAGCGTTGCAGCGTCGGCGCTGACCGCGCAGACCCGTTCTTTGCCCGACAGCTGCGACACACTGCATGCATTTGACTTGCCTTGAGCAACGATCAAAATTTTGCAGTGTGCCGCAGCCGCTACAGCATGTGCAGGGGCAAATCAGTAATCCCAGAACGCCGCGATCCAGCGGAACGCCTCGCCATCGACGGCCACGCGGCCCACCGAGGGGAACGGCAGGTGGGTGGCGACAAACCATTCGCCGCTGGCGGCCGCCTCGCGCATCAGGCGCATGCGGACACGGACCGATTCCTCAGGATCATGCTCAAAGCCGTTGTGCCAGTCGGGATGTTCGAAGGCCACTGGAAACAGCGCATCGCCGGCGAAGGTCAAACGCTCGCCACCAGAGTTCACGTAGACCACACTATGCCCGGGTGTATGGCCACCGGTGAGTTTCACCACCACGCCCGGTGCCACCTGATACTCGTCGTCAAATGTGCGCACCTTGCTGCGGTAGGTATCGATGAACTGCCTGGCGGTGGCGCGCAATACGTCAGGCACGGGCGATGGCATGACTGTCTGGGTGAAATCCGGCGTCTCCCAAAACGCCACTTCAGTGGCTGAAACGTGAATGCGCACGTCTGCACGCAGGCGGTTTTTTACTTCATCGACGAGCAATCCGCCGACATGATCCATGTGCATGTGAGTGACCACCACGTCCGTCACCGATCCAAGATCAATGCCGGCCGCTTCCAGGCGCTTGGGCAATTGCCCGGCCCGGGGAAAGCCTGGGAACTGCCCGCCCAGCCCGGCGTCGACGAGGATGATCTGCTCGCCACTGCGCACCACCAGGACATTCAGGGCCCAGTCGAATGCGTCGGGGCCCAGGTACATATCCTTGAACCAGGCGGCGCGGGCCGCCGGGTCGGCGTTGGTGGACATGGTCGACGTGGGCAGCGGCAGCACGCCGTCGCTGATCACCACCACGTCGATGTCGCCCACCCGCAGTGCATAGCGTGAAGGCACCAGTTCCTGCACACCGCCGAAGGTAGATGCCGTTGGCTGGCGAGACGCGGCCTGTTGCTCACTGCCTTGCTGATAGGCAACGGAATGGTTCAGATACGTTGACATGGTCGCACTCCTTTGTACTGATACGGAAAACCATCGGGCCAATGCCTGTCTGGAGAGAGCGTTTATCAACGCTCCTTGCCGAAGAGTGTGCGCCGCGACCACACCCGCAAAAATCATACGCGGGTATAAGAATAAAGCCTGTTTAGTGGATTGAACCGATATCGAGGCGGCGGCGAACCATACCAATGTATAAGTGCCACCCCCTGCACTCACCGCAGTGAGAAACCTGGCCGCTACATCGGACCGTTACTGTGACTTTATACTTGAGCATAGGTCCTTAACACCTATGAACGCCCTGCCCACCCCATTGCATAAGCGCCAGAAGTTGTCAGCACTATAAAATTGCAAGTGCTGTTGAACATCACCATTTCACAGGATGGGTAAATCAATGAAACTTGCAAACTTACTGTTCAGTTGCGCCTTAATGACCGCCATCGGTGCTCAGCCATCGTTCACCTACGCCGCCGAAGTGCGCAGCGGCGGTCGCGCAGAAGGCGACCGAGACGCGTCGGCGCCATTGCTTCAAAACACGCTTCACAAGGCCCGAGAACAGAGCATCGCCGCCGACGGGTCTGATCGAACCCCGCAGAACCGGGTCGCCGAAGGGGGTGCCGATCGCCTGCACGAACGCCAACTGGCCGCCGACGGTGCGGATCATCTCAAGCAGAACCGGATTGCTGAAGGGGGCTCGGATCGCTTGCTGGAAAGACGTGTAGCGGACAACGGCAACAGCACTGCCTATCGGGCCGTGCCTGGTTTCTGCATGGCCTGTCGTTGAAGGCCCGCCCTCTCCCTGACGCTCGTTGCGTATTTGCACCGTCAGGATGAGGGCGCTCTTACCGCCGCGGCTGCGGCTGGCGCACAGGGAACTTATGACTTATAACCGTCAATCCGGCAAACCCACGCACCCGTGCCCCTGTTCGCCAGCCGTGACGACAACAGAGCCCTGACGCCGCCATGAATTCGATGCTGCCCGACACTCCCTCGCTCAACGCTCTGCGCACGCAACCGCGCACCTTGTTGTTTCTGGCGTATCCGCGAATGGGTCTGCTGGACCTGACCGGTGCACAGACTGTGTTCTGGTCTGCCTCCAAAGCCCTGGCGCTGCGCGGTCTGCCGGGATACAGCATGCACACGGCCAGTGTGCAGGGCGGATTGATCGCCACCGCCGAAGGCCTGTCGGTCCAGACCACCTCATTGAGCCAGCTCAACGATGTGAGCATTGATACGTTGCTCGTGCCCGGCGCGCCGGATATTCGTCAGGCGTTGATAGACAATCGCGCGCTGGTTGGCTGGTTGCGTCAGGCAGCGCCCAAGGCCAAGCGCGTCGCCTCGGTTTGCAGCGGTACGTTTCTGCTGGCTGAGGCCGGCTTGCTCAACGGTTTGCGGGCGACCACACACTGGGCAATGTGCGACACGCTCAAGAGCGGTTTCCCGACGGTCAATGTCGACCTCGACGCGATCTTCATCCAGCAAGGCACGCTGTGGACATCGGCAGGCGTAACCACCGGCATCGACATGGCCTTGGCGCTGGTCGAAGCCGATTGCGGCCGCGACATTGCCCTGGAAGTTGCGCGTGAGCTGGTGGTATTTCTCAAACGGCCCGGCGGTCAGGCGCAATTCAGCCAGTTGCTGCAATCGCAGACCGACGACCGTGGCGGCTTCGACGACTTGCACCTGTGGCTGAGCGACAACCTCGGCGACAGCCGCCTGACAGTCGAAGCGATGGCCCGCCAGGCGCAAATGAGCACCCGCAACTTCGCCCGCGTCTACAAGCACAAGGTCGGTCGGACACCCGCGAAAGCCCTGGAACTGTTTCGCCTTGAAGCGGCGCGACGCTTGCTCGAAGACTCGCAGCGCAACATCGATCAGATCGCGCAGCTGTGCGGCTTCGGGGATGAAGACCGCATGCGCTATGCCTTCCAGCGTCACCTCTCGATCACGCCGCGCGAATACCGCAGTCGATTCTCACGCTGACGACTTGCCGCCCGCCACGGGTACTTGGTTAAAGCTCAAACGAATTTCTATACACACGTATAAGTACGCCGCCCGCGTGAGCGGCGTATCTTGCCGACATGGCGGGCGTCCTTGCTGGGCTACCCGCAAGAGCCCAGGGAAAGAAATGGCCCACACTGCTGTTGTTTCGGTTGTCGATGACGACGAGTCCGTGCGCCTGGCACTAGACAGTCTGCTGCGGTCCAACGGCTACACCGTGCAACTGTTCGCCACAGCCGAAGCGTTTCTGGCGTGCCCCGCCGCGCACAACACCCGCTGCCTGATCTCGGACATCCAGATGCCGGGTCTGTCCGGGATAGAAATGCATGACCTGCTCTGCGCTCAAGGAGCGCGCATTCCGATCATATTCATTACCGGCTACCAAGGATCTCCTCCCCAGGTCAGCGCGCAATCAACTGCACCGGTGGCCTACTTTCCCAAGCCCTTCCCCTGCGGCGAACTGCTGAAGTGCATCGACGCCATCGTCAACCGGCCCGACTGACTCGCGCCAAGGGTTGCGCCTATACCCACGTATACCCGCCTCACACTTAGGCATGTCGCCGCTGACCCTATGTAGAAGTGTCGCTCGCGTCCTTCCCCGATAGCATCATCTGCAGCGAATCGAACCGCCATGGTTGATTGCAGCCAGGACATCACACGGGGCCGCACGACGGTCCGGCGCGAACCGACAGCCCCCATAAACGATTCATTTTTTGTTCAGGAGTCATCCGATGAAACAGCACATTCTGGTTATTGGCGCAGGGTTTGGTGGCGTCTGGAGCGCCCTGGGCGCCGCCCGTCTGTTGGACCAGCATGACCGTAACGACGTGCAGATCAGCGTCCTCGCCCCCCAGGCAGAACTGCGCATCCGTCCGCGTTTCTACGAGCCGGATGTGCACACCATGACGGCGCCGCTGGGTGATCTGTTCGAGGCAGTCGGGGTGAAATTCGTCAAAGGCGTTGCGGACAGCATCGACACCGAGAACAAGCGCGTCACCTACAGCGACACCTTCGGTTCGCAGGGTACGCTGAATTACGACCGTCTGGTGCTGGCTGCCGGCAGCCGCGTTATCCGGCCAGCGCTGGAAGGCGTGATCGAACACGCTTTCGATGTCGATCAGATTGAAGAAGCCGCGCGACTGGAAGCCCATATCAAGTCGTTGAAGAATGTGCCACCGAGTGCAGCGCGCAACACCGTCGTGGTCGCCGGCGGCGGGTTTACCGGGATCGAAACCGCGACCGAAATGCCGGCCCGCTTGCGCGCTGCATTGGGCGCCGACGCCGATATTCGGGTGATCGTGGTGGATCGCGCACCGCAGATCGCTGCATCCCTGGGCGATGGCATCCGCCCTGCTATTGTCGAAGCGTCGAAAGCACTGGGCGTGGAATGGATCGTCAACGCATCGGTCGCGTCGGTCGATGCCGGTGGCGTGACCCTCGCCGATGGTCAGCGCATCGAGGCCAGCACAGTGATCTGGACCGTCGGTTTCCGTGCCAGCCCGCTCACTGAACAAGTGGCCGGAACGCGCGACCTGCAAGGCCGGCTGCATGTTGACGGCAACCTGAGAGTGCTGGGACATGACCATGTCTTCGCAGCGGGCGATACCGCCTACGCCGCGACCGACACCCTCGGCAATTACGCGGCGATGTCCTGTCAGCACGCGATCAGCCTGGGCCGTTATGCCGGCAACAACGTCGCGGCCGACTTGCTGGGTGTCGAACCGATGACCTACAGCCAGCCCAAGTACGTGACCTGCCTTGACTTGGGGGCATGGGGCGCTGTGTACACCGAGGGTTGGGATCGCCAGTTGAAACTGATCGGGCCAGAAGCGAAGGAGCTCAAGACCCAGATCAATACGGTGTGGATCTACCCGCCCGCCGCTGATCGCGCTGCCGCGCTGGCTGCCGCCGACCCATCGATTCCCGTGGCATGAGCCGTTGGCAATGATCGACGTGTACGGCTTTTTCGACAATGCGCAGCGGGTGTTGAAGCTGTCGCATGTGTTGTTGATCGGCGGGCTGGTCATGCTGATCGTCGGGATTGTCTTCGCCTATTGGCTCGACGCGCATCTGCGCCTTGCGCAATTGGTGGGCGCGCATGCACTGACGATCCTCGGGCCGACGGCAATCAAAATCGGCTACGTCATGCGCTTGTTGAGCTGTAATCGGCTGCGCCTGGCAACCGGCTCCGCTGCCTGATCCGAAAGTTTCGTCCCTGACCGGTACAGCGCTCTCCTTGTTGTGCCGGCACTTCCCAGACGCCCGCCATTGATGTTTTTGGCGGGCGTTTTTTTGCCTGTCAGAGTGGCTCTTCAGCGGGCAGCACGAACTGCACCACGGCGCCGCAAGGCCGGTTAGCGCAAGCCCAGAGCTGGCCGCCATGCACCTCGATGGTCGAACGGCAAATCGCCAGGCCCATGCCCAGCCCACTGGGTTTGGTGGTGTAGAACGGCGTAAACAGGTGCTCGCTGGACTGTGAGCCGAAACCCGGTCCGGAGTCGCTGACACTCACCCACACCTGCCCCGCCTCGTCGCGTTGCGTGCGGATGAGTAACTCGCGAGGGCCGCCCACCGTAGCGCTCATGGCTTCCAGTGCGTTCATTATGAGGTTGAGCACGACTTGCTGCAGTTCGACCCGGTCGCCATTGACCGCCGGCAGTTCGGCCAACATGTCGACGCGGATCGCGACCGCGGCCTTTTCGGCCTGACCGCGAATGATTTCGATGACTTCACCAATCACTTCATTGAGGTTCACCGACTCCCTGGGCTGTGGCGCCTTGCGAATGAGTCCGCGGATGCGCGCCAGCACTTCGCTGCCTCGATTGGCATCTTTGACGATGCGCTCCAGACACAGGCGTACCTCCTCGACATTCGCCGGCTGCGCCGTCAACCAGCGCACGGCCGCCTGTGCACTGGCCAACGTCGAGGCCAGCGGCTGGCTGACTTCATGGGCGATCGACGCGGCGAGCTGACCCATTGTGGCTACGCGACAGGCATGCGCCAGTTCTGCCTGAATCTCGCGATAACGCTGCTCGCTGTCGTGGTGTTGTGCTTCAGCCTGCTTGCGCTCGGTCAGGTCGAGGACGAACGCCACGCCTTTTAGTTGATCGCTTTCAAGCAAAGCAAGGCCGACAAGCACCGGCAAGCGACTGCCATCCTTACGCAAATATTGCTTTTCGAACGGCGCCGCGCGGCCCGTGGCAAACGCTTGCGCGAGCGCGCGCTCACTGACAGGCAAAAATTCCGGCGGGGTCATATCCCGCCAGCGCACCCGACCGCACAGCAAATCCTCGCGCTCGTAGCCAACCATGCGCAGAAACGCATCATTGGCTTCCACCACCTCACCCTGAGCCGACCAGAACAGAATACCGATGATATCGGCGTCGACGAGCCGACGGATCTTGGCCTCACGCAGCTGGACATCGCGGTACAGACGCGCGTTGACCAACGAAATCGCAGCCTGGGAAGCGACCAGCTTGAGCGCGGCGATTCGCGAGGTGCTGAACACCCGCGTGCTCAGGTTGTTTTCCAGGTACAGCGCCCCCATCAACTGCGCCTGATGCAGCAACGGCAGGCACAGCACCGACCGTGCGCGATGTTCGCGAACGTAAGGGTCGTCGGCGAACGGCGGTTCGCTCAAAGCATCATCGAGGAACAGGTTTTCCCGGGTCCGCAGCACATGAAAGAGGATTGACTGAGGCACCATGGCGGCGCTGACCGGCCCCTCGCGCAGGGACACTTGTGTAGTGTCATCATGGACCATTGCCTCGGCCGTGATACGTTGCTCGCCTGCCTCCAGCAGAATCAGTAAACCGCGCTCCGCGCCGGCCTGTTCGAGCGCGGTGCGCATGACCATTTCGATCAATTTCTCCAGCACGATTTCACTGGACGCCGCTTGCGATACCTTCAGCACCGTGGCCAGATCAAGACGTTCGACGGGTGTGGCAATCGTACTGGTAGGACCGGGCAACGTTTTTTCCGCACGCAGAAACGCATGGCTGGCCTCCAACTGCTCAACCTTGCCGTCGGCGCCCCAGCGCTGATAGGCATAACGAGCGTCTTGCAGGTACATCCGGGCGATCCTGGTCAGGCCACGCTCCGTATAAAAGCGTGACGCCAGTTCGTTGGCCAACGCTTCGATGTGCACAAAACCGCTGGCCTGCGCCAGATGGATGGCCTGTTCATAATGCTGTTCGGCCTCCAGCGCGCGCCCTTCGAGGCGAGCCATTTCTCCCTCCAGGAGTGTGGCGTGGCTGGCGTAGTTCTGCTCGCACAGATCGGCCCATGTTCGCAGTTGTCGATAATGAGCCGCCACCCGTTCAAGTTCGGCTCTCGGCTCGCCGGCAGGCGCGCTGTTGCACTGAGCGGCCAGGGTCAGGGCGCTGTAGAACGCGTATTCAGCCTCTTCGATAAACAGGTGCGAGGCATGCAACAGTTGCTGCGCGGCTTGCCCTGCCCGCGCCGCGGCTTCGTAGTCGCCAGCAAGATAACGCGCCTGCAACGTGCGAATCGAGCGCCAGCAGGCCGAGACCAGCGACGTCGCGGTGCGGCGATGCCGTTTGCTGGGCGCCGTCGATCGTCCAGGTTCCAGGCTGCCGAAAAGTCGCGTCTGGCCACGCAGCATCTGAATAAACGCCAACTGCGTTTCGATGAAGTCGACACCTACGGCGAAGCCGATTTTGCGGGCGTAAACCAAGGCCTTTTCGGCCTCTGCCTGCACATCGGCCAAGGGCTCGCCAGTGGCCAGCATATTGGATACCAGACTGTTGCCGGCAAAGGCGCCTACCGGTAGATCACCGGTCCGGGTGGCAACCTCGAACACCTGACGTAGCGGCTCGACACAGGTACGCACCGGCTGCATCCAGCGCTGGGCAAACAACAGGAAAGCCAGTTGAGTGCGCGCCTGATAGCGCTCGAGTCCGCGCCGCTCCACCAGTCGACAACCCAGCTCGGCAAATGCCTGCCCGGCCGGATAGTCGGCAAAACGTCGACCGGCAATTCGTGACACGTTGGCATAGGCCACACACGACGCATCACTATTACCGAACTCGATGCTCAGGTTGATCGCCCTGCACATCGCCAACCCCGGCAGGTTGCCGTCCATATGCAACGCCGCCACGATCAGTTTGGTCAAGGCTTCCAGCGCCGCCAGGGCAATGGCGTCCTGCATGGGTGGCAGGTCGATCAAAGATTCGATGCTGCGGCTACCCAGTTGTCGGCTTATTCGCAGGAATTCGTCGCGCACCTCCTCGTCCGAGGGATGGGGCGACCATTCGATGCCCAGATGGCGCAGAAACGCCAGACACACCGTCACCGCGTTCTGGCTCTGATCCATAATCAGGTAGAGATCGACTTGCAGGCATGCCACCTGTGTTCGTTCCTCCACTGTCACGACGCGTTCGCACAGACGCTGCAGACGGGCTTCGGCGGCCAGCAGTTGCCGGGTCAGGAATTCGCACCAGGCCCGACCAAACTCAAGGGCGAAGATCAGCCCCCGATGCCGGCCCCAACAGGTTTCGTCGAGCAGATCAGCACCCTGGGTAAAGTACCTGAGCGCCGAGGCATACGCCGTCGAGGCTCTGGCGCGCTGGCCCGCCAGCAGGTTCAATTGCGCCAGTTGCTCGCGCTCCGACTGGCGAGCCATCAGCGGCGCACCGCGATTGAGCTGCCCGACAATCTCGAAAATCGTGTCGATGCATTCGTCCTTTGGCGCCTGATCAAGGAGTAAACGGCCGATCCGCAAATGCTTTTGCGCTCGCGCGTCCGGCGCGATCAACAGATAAGCCGCCTCCTGGATACGGTCGTGGGCAAAACCGTAGGAGTGGTCCTGGCGCGTGATCAATTCGTCACGGATAGCGGGCCAAAGTACCAGGTGAACCTGCGGCGCAGGCATCGCAAGCACGCACGACAAGGTGTCGACGTCCGCAGCGTCGCCCAGACATGCCAATTGCTGCAACGCTTGCTGCGTGCGCAGTGGCAGTTGCACCAACTTGCCCACCATCAGGTCGACAATGTTGTCGGTGTAGCCTTGAGCGTGAATAAGATCGGCATCCCAGCGCCAGCGTCTGCTCTCCTGGTCGAACGTGAGCAGACTTTCATCAACGAGGGTCTTGAGAAAGCGGATGACGAAAAACGGATTGCCGGCGGTTCTGTCCAGAATCAGCTGTGCAAGTGCCGCGACATACGCCCGGTCCGCTTGCATCGCATCGACGAGCAACGTCTCGACGTGTGCAATGGCCAGCGGTGCCAGACAAATTTCATGCACTGTGCCGCCCGCGGATTTGATCGACTGCAGCCTGGATATCAAGGGGTGCGAGGCGTCGACTTCATTGCTGCGATAGGCACCGATCAGCAAAAGATGATTCATCTTCGAACGAATCAACATTTCCTCGAGCAGATTGAGCGTTGCGGCATCCAGCCACTGCAGATCGTCGAGAAACAGTGCCAGCGGATGTTCCGCTCGGGCAAACACACCGATAAATCTGCTGAACACTTTCAGGAACCGTCGTTGCGCCAGGGCGGGCTCCAGATCGGCCAGCGCCGGGGGCTCACCAATGATCAATTTCAACTCCGGAATCAGGTCCGACATCAGCCGCGCATCGGCACCGAGCGCCGCCCGCAAAGCATCGCGCCAACCCACCATTTGCGCATCGCTCTTGCTCAGCAAGGTGCGCACCAGGCTCTGGAAGGCTTGTACCAATGTTGCGTAAGGCACGTCGCGTTTGTACTGATCGAACTTGCCGCTGGCAAACAGCCCCCTTGCCGGCACCAGCGCGCGATGCAATTCGTTGACCACAGAGGATTTGCCGATCCCTGAATATCCGCAGACCAACGCCAGTTCGGGCCGTCCATTGCCGGCCATGCGTGCGAACGCATTGACGAGACTCTCGACCTCTGACTCGCGTCCGTAGAGTTTCTCGGGAATCAACAAACGGCCGAATGTGCCTCGTTCATCCAGGGGAAATGCTTCGATGTGCTGTTGCCGTTGCCAGTGCTTCAAGCAGCGGCGCAGATCCTGTTCGACCCCCATCGCGGACTGGTAACGTTCTTCCGCGGTCTTGGCCAGCAACTTCATCACGATCTGCGAAAGCACTTGCGGCACGGTGGCGACCCGCGCGCTCGGCGACAGGGGTGTCCGGGCGATATGGCAATGCACCCATTCCATGGGATCAGCGGCGCTGAACGGCAGGGATCCGGTGAGCATTTGGTAGAGCGTGACCCCAAAGGCATAGAGGTCACTGCGCGAATCGACCGAGCGATTCATCCGCCCCGTCTGCTCCGGCGCCATGTACGCCAGAGTCCCGGCCAGGGTTTCAGGCGATTGCGCGACCTGCCGTTCGCGTGGCAAGCGCGAGGCCAGGCCGAAGCCGGTCAGACGCGCGTGGCCATCGACGCAATCGACGAGAATATGCGCAGGTTTGATGTCTTTGTGGATCAGGCCGCAGCCGTGCATCCTGGCCAGCGCCTCGGCAATGCTGATCGAGGCGCGCAGAAACGTCTCGACATCCATCGGGGCGCTGAGCAATTCGGCGAGCAACACGCCGCCGGGATCTTCGAACACCAGATGCACCCGGCCATTGTCGTGCAGCAATTCCACAGGACGGATCGCCCATTGACTATCGAGTTCATCTTTCAATGAATACTCATGAGCCAGACGGTCCAGGCTTGAGCGACCAGGCTGTTCTGCCGCGGTTGACGCCACGAGAACCGCAACAGAACCATTCCCCGCCGCACGTCTGCCACGGCAGAGTACCCGCTCGGCGTCGTCCCATAGAATCTGCATGCCTTCGTTCATAGCGTTCGCAGCCATTGGTAAACGTTTGATCATCAGGCCCCGACACGTGCCTGCCACTCGCCGACATTGCTAAACGTAGTCGAGAGAAACACAAAGAAGAAAATCGACTGAGAATCCTTGCAGTAAAACCGATGCGCGGCAATCAACCATAGGTGTTAGCGCAGGCACGCAATGCAAAGCGTAGAGGCATTTTGATCAGTGAGCCGTTATCGCATGGAGTCGTGGCAATCTATGGAACGTGGGACATGATTCAAATCCGCCACCCTGAACGCGCCGCTTCGAACAGTGAAAAGGCTCGACTCAAAAAACCGTTGAAGCGCGCAGCATCACGCCGCAGCCCTGTCTGTTGACCCCCAATCAGGCACAGATGAGCCATCTGCCCGACCAATTCTGCTTCACCTGGCAGATGGACGAAGCGGCGGCACGTCTGAATGGCGAAGTCCAATCGCCTTGCGTCGACGCGCTGCTGAAACTCGCTGACCAACGGATCGTGCAGCGACCAGGCGCGGATGGAAATTTCCCGCCCGGGTTGTTTCTCGGCGGCGATACTCAAGTAGCGTTTCAGGGTCTCGCCCGCGCTACGGCCGTGGGCCGCATAAGTGAGCATGCGCTGCGTGTAGTCTTCTTCCCAGGCGGTCAGCAAACTGCGGACAAAGTCTTCGCGATTGCGGAAATGGTGATAGAACGACCCGCGGGTGACACTCAATCGGCGCGCCAGACTTTCGGCAGAAACGCCCATGTGCCCTGCGTGGTCGAGGGCCTCGAAACCCGCCGCGATCCAATGACTGCGCGTCAGTTTTTCCATCAGTCAGTGCGCTCCATGTTTAGCGCCATACAGGCTGTGTATGGCGGACAACCGATTGATACGCTGCGAACACCTACAGAAATGGCCGTTGCGTTGTGCACGCCAGCACGTTTCATGGAGTTCGCCTTGAAGAAAATCGTTCTGGTTGCTTTCGACCAATTCACCGATATCGACCTGTTCCTGATGTGGGACATCTTAGGCCGCAACACGCAAGACTGGCATGTGCGGATATTAGCGGCCAGCGCGACCGTGCGATCGGCGCACGGCCTGCCGGTTTCAGTGCACGGTCCGCTTTGCGAGGCCAACAGTGCCGATGCGGTGTTGTTCGTCAGCGGCAAGGAAGGCATACCCGCGGCCCTGGTCGCCGCAGATTTCCTCCCCGCCTTTGCGCTTGACCCCAGCCGCCAGCGCATCGGCGCCGTCTGCGCCGGAGCTTTCATTCTCGAACGGCTTGGGCTGCTCAGCGGACAAGCGACGACTCACCCGCAGGCACGATCGGGTTTGCAAGCGCTGGGACTTGAGTGTCTGGATCAGCCGCTGGTCTCTCAGGGGAACGTTGCGACCGCCGGCGGCTGTCTTGCGGCACTCTATCTGGTGGGATGGCTGGTGCAATCCTGGTTCGGTGTCGACAAGCGCCGCGCAACATTGCTTCCTGTTCTGCCAGCCGGGCAGCAAGAGCTCTATGATGCACTGATCGGGCTCAGTATCCGCCAGGCAGAAATTGGTGTTTCGGCAGCCTCCAGCTGATCCCTCCCCGCTCAGCGAGGCTATGGACCTCATCGATGCGTGGGCATTCATATGCGCACGACCGCCACATCGCATGCCTTTTAATTAGCCGGTAGAAACTCAGGAGAGATACCCGATGCCCCAGGAATTTGAGCCCGTTATGGCTGTGCCAGTCCCCTCGGGGTCCAGCGTCGCCCACTTTTACACGTCAATGAATCTGGCGGACGCTTTCGCGATTCGGCTCCCTGCGGGCACCTGCGACGATGCGGATTTACTGGCCCGATTCATTCTTTCCAACCAGCCATTCTGGGTCGGATGGCTCATGCAAGTGCGAGACACCCTCGTGGGCTGTTTCGGTCTCAAGACAGCCAGGCAATTGGCAGCGCTGGCTGATCGGGTGGCTATCTTCAAGGTATACAGCACCAACCAGACCGAGATCGTGTTGGGAGAGGATGACAAGCACCTCGATTTCCGGATATCCATCCTGTGTTCTGCAGAGGCAGAGCCTGACGGCAGTCGCCGACTGGTTTTTTCAACGGTGGTCCAGTGTCACAACCGTCTGGGCCGGACTTACATTTTCGTCATTGCCCCGTTTCACCGCTTGGTTGTCAGGGCCAGCCTGCGTCGTGCCGCGCGCCTCGGCTGGCCTCTGGCGACTTCTGCTTAAGTGCCCAGTCGCCGTCCCCGCCAGCCCTTGCGATCACGCTGTCATTTCGCGATTGGTGGCGACAATCTGCTCATGGGTAAACTCGCTGCCGGGCGCCATGAAACGAGTTATCAACGCATCGCGGTTCAGCGGCGATCGAGCCTTGTCCGCCGCATCGAGCGCCAGCTTCAGGGTCGGCAACGTCAGCTCGGTGCAGTACGCCGGGGTGCCGGGTTGCTGACGCCACGAGTCGTGGAGAGTGCCCGCAACCAACGCGGTAAAGCCCGTATCCGCCACCAGACTCTGCACGAGGGCCAGAGCGCCGGGATCATCCCCGGCGACCGGTAAGGCAATACGCGCCGCAGCGCCGTCAGGTTGGCCCTTTTCAGCCAGCGTGGCGGCGAGCGCGGCGTTCCAGGCTTTGATGACCGGGCGGCCGATCTGCTCGCTGACCCAGACGCTCTCGGGCTTGCCGTCATCGACATCCTTGATCGCCCCGTCACGCTGCGGATAGTAATTGGAGGTGTCGATGACAACGACCGATTCAGGCACCTGACTCAGTGTCTGCTTGAGGTCCGGGTATTTGGCAAAGGGGATCGAGAGAATGATGACCTCCACCCCGACCACCGCCTGCTCTTTGCCCACCGCGTGTGCGCCGATGCCGTCAGCAAGATCCTGAATACTGTGCGGGTCTTTCGAATTCGCCAGTTTGATGTGATGGCCGCACGCAGCCAGCTTGCGCGCCAGCGTCGCGCCGATGTTGCCGGCGCCGATAATGCCGATGTTCATTTCAATAGACTCCTGCATCAATTCGAAGCCTGTGCTGACTTCAACCAGTTCATTGCCCATTCGCGGTAATCGTCCGAGCGCGTATATCTCTCGAGCAGCTCGGGCAGGGAAAGTTCGCGCCCCTGCACACCACTTTGCTCGCGCAGCGTCGCATATGTCGCTTCGATCGCCGACAAATAAGGCGCATGGCCGTTTACCACGATCCGCACATTGGCGGCGCTGAGCCGCTCGATATCGAGCAGTGCAGGGTTGGCGTAGTTGATCAGCATGATGGGCACCGACAGATGCGCCGTCAGCGCGTGCAGGTGCTCGAAGTCCTCTACGCCGACAAGGCAAATCGCATCGGCGCCTGCCTGTTCATAAGCGCGGG
Organism: Pseudomonas sp. SWRI81; assembly: GCF_014268545.1. Classification (NCBI taxonomy): domain Bacteria; kingdom Pseudomonadati; phylum Pseudomonadota; class Gammaproteobacteria; order Pseudomonadales; family Pseudomonadaceae; genus Pseudomonas; species Pseudomonas sp. SWRI81. The sequence goes on along the minus strand of NZ_JABWQS010000004.1, from coordinate 10,076 downwards.
TGCGCGCGATGCAATCTTCAGTGCTGGTCACGGCTGCGTTCGTGCGGGCAATGATGCTGAGCGCCTGATCCGAACGGGCGAAGCGCGCAGCGTAGACCTTGCTGGCGGCCTCTTGCGTCGCGATCAGACCCTGCGCCGGCGCGCCGTAACGAGCCGGCAGGTGGGTATCCTCCAACGTCAGCGCGGCGACTCCGGCTTTCTGCAACTCGGTCACGGTACGCATCACATTCAGTGCATTGCCATAGCCGTGATCGGCATCGGCAATCACCGGAATCTGGCTGACCCGCCCTACCCGGCCAACCTGTTCGACATACTTATCCAGAGTGAGCAAAGCAATGTCCGGCGCGCCGAGCACTTGCAGCGACGCAACGGAGCCGCCCTGTATGGCAACCTCAAACCCCAGGTCGGCGGCCATTCGCGCCGAAATGGGATCGAACACCGAAGCGGCAAACTTGCAGACGGAGCCGTGAAGCAACTCGGCGAACGCCTTGCGCAAGTCATGGTGGGATCGCTCAATCATTTTTCGTTCCCCCTGCATTCGCCGATTACTTCTGCGCCAACAGGGCTTTTCTCGCCGCCTTGTCGTGCTTCATCGCCGCAATCTCACGTTCGCACGCCTCGACGTCAAACGAGTTGTCCCACTTGGCAATGGCGATGGTGCCGATGCCGTTGCCGATCAGGTTGGTCACCGCTCGCGCCTCGTTGAGGAAGCGGTCGATGCCCAGCAACAACACCAGTCCGACCAGGGGAATCGAATGGATGGTGGTCAACGTTGCCGCCAGCGTCACAAATCCCGCCCCCGCTACACCGGCCGAGCCTTTGGATGTCAACAGGAACACGCCGAGCAGAATCATCTGATCCATGAACGTCAGAGGCGTGTTGGTCGCCTGGGCGATAAAGATCGCGGCCATGGTCAGATAGATGCAGGTACCGTCCGCATTGAACGTGTAGCCGGTGGGCAAGACCATGCCGACCACGGATTTCTTGCAGCCGAGCTTTTCCAGTTTGACCATCATTCGCGGCAGCACTGCTTCGGTCGAACAGGTGCCCAGGGTGATGAGGATTTCATCCTTGAAGTAACGCAAGAACTGCATCAGCGGCATACCTGACCATCGCGCTACCGCGCCCAGCACCACGACAATGAAAATCAGCGTCGTGATGTACAGCGCCACCAGCAACTGCCCCAGCGACAGCAAGGTACCGATGCCATATTTGCCAATGGTGAACGCCATGCCGGCACCGGCACCGAGCGGCGCCAGACGCATGACCATCGCGACGATCTTGAACAGGCCTTGCAGGAACAGATCGATGGTGTTGATCAGCGGCTTGCTGGTTTCGCCCATTTGCACCAGAGCAACCCCCATCAACACCGACAGCAGAATCACCTGCAGCATGACGCCATTGGAGAACGCACCGAGAAAGGTATGCGGAATGATGTTGAGGAAGAACTCGACGAGACCGCCCTGCTCGCTCGCCGCCTGACTGTATTTGTTGACAGCGCTGCCATCGAGGGTGCCGGCGTTGATGTTCATGCCGGCGCCAGGCTTGACCACGTTGACCACAATCAGGCCGACCACCAGAGCGATGGTGGAAAGAATCTCGAAGTAGATCAGCGCTTTCACACCGATCCGTCCGACCTCCTTGATGCTGCCCATCTTGGCGATACCGACTACCACCGTGCCGAAAATAATCGGCGCCAGGAGCATTTTGATCAGCTTGATGAAACCGTCGGCAAACGGCTGCAGTTTGGCGCCGATATCCGGCACGAAGTAACCGATGGCGGCACCGATCACGATGCCGATCAGCACCTGCACATAGAGCTGGCTGTACCAGCGCGATTTTGAAGTTTCCACGAGAGCACCTCATTTTATTGTTGTGATGGGCGTGTGGCGTTGGCGTCGAGAATGACACCTGAAACCTGAAGTGGCGGCCTCATTCACCGAGGCCGCAGATGAAACGGAATCAGCCCTCGCCCAGTTCACGCATGACGGCGTACAGCGCGGACTTGGCTTCGAAGCCGACCCCCGGGATATCCGGCAGGCCGACATAGCCGTTTTCGACACGGATGCCGTCGGCGAAGCCGCCGAAAGGCTGGAACACGTCCGGGTACGATTCGTTGCCGCCCAGGTGCAGGCCGGCGGCGATGTTCAGCGACATCTGGTGGCCGCCATGGGGCACGACGCGGCGCGAGGACCAGCCCATTTCTTCCATCACTTTCAGGGTGCGCATGTATTCAACGAGGCCGTAGGACAGCGCGCAATCGAACTGCAAATAGTCGCGATCAGGGCGCATGCCGCCATGGCGCAACAGGTTGCGCGCGTCCTGATGGGAGAACAGGTTTTCGCCGGTGGCCATCGGCAGTTCGTAGTGATTGGCCAGTTCGGCCTGAAGCGCATAATCCAGCGGATCGCCGACTTCTTCGTACCAGAACAGGTTGTACTTTTTGATCGCTTCGGCGTAAGCGATACCAGTCTGCAGATCGAAGCGCCCGTTGGCGTCGACCGCCAGGCGCTGGCCGTCGCCGACCACTTCCAGCACCGCTTCGATGCGACGGATGTCTTCGTCCAGCGGCACCGCGCCAATCTTCATCTTGACCACGTCGTAGCCACGATCCAGGTAGCTTTGCATTTCCGCCTTGAGCTTGGTCTGATCCTTGCCCGGGTAGTAATAACCACCCGCCGCGTAGACCCAGACTTTGTCATCGGCCACGCCGTTGCGGTAACGGTCGGCGAGCAGGCGGTACAGCGGTTTGCCTTCGATTTTCGCGACCGCATCCCACACCGCCATATCGAGGGTGCCGACCGCCACCGAGCGTTCGCCGTGGCCACCCGGCTTTTCGTTAGTCATCAGGGCTTTCCAGATGGCGAACGGATCGAGGTTATTGTTCTCGTGATCGATCAGCGTTTCCGGATCGGCTTCTGTGACCCGCGCCAGAAAGCGATCGCGCATCAACGCGCCCTGCCCGTAGCGACCGTTGGAGTTGAAGCCGTAACCGATGACCGGTTTACCGTCGCGAATCACGTCCGTGACAACCGCGACGACCGAGCAGGTCATCTTCGAAAAATCGATGTAGGCATTGGCGATGGGCGACGCAATAGAGACGGTTTTTTCACGGATATCGACGATACGCATGACGGGTTCCTCTTGTTGTGGTGGCCCCACGTTATGCTTTGCGATGACACCCGCCCAATGCTATTAATGCCGCGCCCTATGCACAGGAGGCATTGCCCTTGGAACTGGTTTGGCTTGAGGATTTTTCCGCGCTGGCCGAGTACGGCAGCTTTGTCCGGGCCGCTGAAGCGCGGCACGTTACGCAGCCGGCGTTCAGTCGCCGCGTGCGTTCGCTGGAGAACTGGATGGGCGTCGACCTGTTTGTACGCACCCCGCAGGGCGCGACGTTGACCGAGGCCGGTAGACAGATTTTGCCCAGCGCCCAGGAAGCGGCCCGGCGTCTATATCGACTGCGCTCCGAGGCGCAGGAAGTCGCCGGCATGGCGGCCAAGCAGCTGCAATTTGCGGCCACTCACTCGCTGTCGTTCACGTTCTTTCCGCGCTGGTTGCGAAGTGCAGAGAATGGCGCGCCGATCGATGCGGTACAGCTGCATTCCGACAGCATGGCCGTGTGCGAGCAGATGCTGATTCATGGCCAGGTGCAGTTTCTGTTGTGCCATCGTCACCCCGACGTTCCGCCGTTGCTGGCACCCGATCAGTTCATTGGAAAAAAGGTCGGCGAAGATGTACTCGTGCCGCTGGCAAGTCCTTCCGCGCAGTGCGGAACCGCCCCTGAAACCCTGCCCTATCTGGCCTATACCCACGAATCCGGTCTGGGCCGAATCGTAGCGCACAGGCTTCACGGCAAGGCCGATTATCTACACCTCAAGCCGTTGTTCAGCAGCCACCTGGCCGCGGTGCTGATGTCCATGGCACTGGAAAGCAAGGGTGTGGCGTGGCTACCGAAAAGCCTGACGGAACAGGAAATGGCTGACGGTCGTCTGGTCAGGGCACTTGATGAAAGCTGGGACATTCGCCTGGAAATTCACCTGACGCGCCCGACCGCGCCGATCAGTCCTTCAGCCGAAGAGTTCTGGGCGAAACTGGGCGAGTGATGTGCCAATCGTCCGCGTAAGCCCGGGCGCATCGGCGACACGCCCGGGCAGAGGTGAATCAATCAGAACTGCTGCGACGTACCGTCCGCCGGGATGTCCACGCGGCTCTCAATGCCGTGCTTTTGCACATAGCTGCGCAATTCGTCGCGGGTCAGGGACATGTGGTTGATCGCGTCCATGTGCACGGCAACGATTTTCGCGTCTTTCGCTACCTGCGTCGCTCGCAGAACGTCTTCCTCGCCCATGATGATCGAGCCTTCGTAACCGCTCATTTTCGCTTTGCCAGCGTTGAGAACGATCACTTGCGGGTGAAACTTCTCGATGGCCTGATCGACTTCCTTGCGCCAGACGGTATCGCCGGCGAGGTAAAGCGTTTTATAACCCGGGGCCTGGAACACCACGCCCATGGCCTCCCCCAACGGTTTGGCCAAGGCCGGCACGGCGTACATTTCGTCGGTGCCGTGCTGTCCGCCGGTCTTGGTGATTTTAACGCCACCGAACTCGGCCTCATTGGTCAGCACATGTACATTCTTGAAGCCTTGCGAACGAATCAACTGCGCATCTTCTTCATGCTGGGCGAACAGAGGGATGTCTTTTGGCAGCGCTTTTTGCGCGGCGTCATCCCAATGATCAAGGTGCGTGTGCGTAACGATGACGGCATCGACGCCGGCAATCACTTGCTCCGGGGACTCGGTCAGGTCAACCAGCGGGTTACGCAGGTTGCTGCGGTAGGTGTTTTCGAACCCTGGATACGTGCCCTTTTTGGCGAGCATGGGATCGATCAGAAAAGTCGTGTCGCCGTAGGTGATTTTCACCGTGGCGTTACGTACTTGTTGCAGATTCAGCTTGTGTGCGGCTTCAGGCTTCGACCGCGTTTCGGTCTCTGCGAACGCTGGTGCAGTCACCGTGGCGCAAGCAATGCTCAGGGCAAATGGAAGCGTTTTGAGTGTCATGGAAATCATCCTGTTCGTTAATGAATGCGTCCATTTTTGCTGAAATCTGCCGTAGCCAACAGCGGCCTGAATGACATTTATCGATATAATCGGGCCAACTTGACACAGTCAAACCGAGACTTCTATATGCCCCCCATCCGTGTTGCCGTACTGGCGTTCGACGGCGTCAGCCTTTTCCACTTGTCGGTGCCGGGCATTGTCCTGGCGACGGCCAATCCGGCGTCCACCGAGCCCCGTTACGAGATCAGCTACTGCGCGCAAGCGCCGGGCATGATCAGCAGTGACCAAGGCATTGGCCTGGCGATCAGTCATGGGCTGGAATTGATGGCGGTGTCCGACGTCATCATCATTCCGGCATGGGGCGGTCGGTCGATCAGCGCTTCTGCAGCGCTTGTGCAGGCGCTGCAAAATGCCCATGCCGAAGGCAAGCTGATCGTCGGTTTATGCCTGGGTGCGTTTGTGCTGGGCGATGCTGGCTTGCTCGATGGCAAGGAGGCGACAACGCACTGGGCGGCACGCGACGAGTTCGCGCAACGTTTCCCCAAGGTTCGTTTTCGCCCCGAGGTGCTGTACGTCACCGACGACAACCTGATGACCTCGGCGGGTACCGTGGCGGCCATCGACTGCTGTTTGCACCTGATACGCCAGCGCTTCGGTGCGGATGTAGCCAATCACACGGCGAAAATGCTGGTCACGCCACCGCACCGCCAAGGCGGCCAGGCGCAATATGTCGAGCACCCGGTGCCACAGCTGTCGAGCGAAACGCATTTTTCTGAAGTTCTGGCCTGGGCCCGCATGAACTTGGGGGAGAACCTGTCGCTGGACCTGTTGGCGGAAAAAGCCAGGATGAGTCGACGCACCTTCACCCGCCGATTCAAGGAAGCCACCGGCACGACGGTGTCCAAATGGCTCAACGCTGAGCGCGTGATCAGAGCGCAGGCGTTACTGGAAACCACGGATTTGCCGGTTGAATGCATTGCCGGGGAGGCCGGTTTTGGCACGCCGCTCTCGTTGCGGCAACAGTTTGCGGCTCATTTGGGGACGTCGCCGTCGGACTATCGAAAGATGTTTTGTCTGGGGGTGAAGCGGGACAGCGGTGCACAAACGTGATGAGCCGGGCGGCTTGTTTTGTCCGGGTTCGAATTGATTACAGCGGCGCGGCAGCCTCTCACTGTCGAACCTGCGCCTGTTGATCGAGGTTATCATCGCGACAACTGCTGCCAAGGACATCCGCCCATGCCGTCCACGAAAACCCGCCCCATCCCCGCACCGCTGCTGCAGCCCGGCGAAACCGTGGTGCTGTTTGATGGCGTGTGCAAACTGTGCAACGGCTGGGCACGGTTGCTGATTCGGCATGATCGCCAGCGCCGTGTGCGCCTGGCAGCAGTGCAGTCGCCCGAGGGCCAAGCGTTGCTGGCGTGGGCCGGTTTGCCGTTGGATGAGTTCGACACGATGGCAGTGATTCGTGACCGACAGTACTGGGAGCGTTCGGATGCGTTTCTGGAAGTGGTCGGGCAACTGCCTGGACGCTGGCAGCCGCTAAAGCTGCTGCGCGTTTTTCCGCGTCGCCTGCGCGACTGGGCGTACGACCGCATTGCGCTGAATCGCTATCGGCTGTTCGGCAAATACGACACTTGCCTGCTGCCAACAGCAGATCATGAAAAGCGTTTTCTAAAAGCCCAGGGTTAGGCCGATCAGTTGCAGCGGCGTCATCTTCGTCACCATCATCAACACGATGACAAACATCCCGGCGAACCCGCAAACGCCCATCCAGAACCACCATCGATACACGCTGGCGTAGCGACTCTCCAAGGGCTGGCCGCTCGCCTCGGCGCCCACAGCCATTGCATGCAGGCGTTTTTGCAACAACAGCACCGGCAGCCACAGTGCGCCCACGCAAACGAAGATGACCAGCGAGGTCAGCAGCCAACCGGTACTCATGGGCAATCCTGAAAGGCGCATCAGCAGATAGCCAGTGATGATCTGCACGAAGCCTGCAGGCGTGGTGATCCATGCATCAAAGCGCACGACCATCCGCGCCACATGCGCAATCACTTGCGGGTTGCCCGTGCGGCTGGCGGCGATCAGGTAAAGATACGAGCCCATGCCGAATCCGAACAGGAAAACTGCGGCAATCACATGCAGATATTTGATGCACAGATACAGCATCTCAACGCTGCCCTTGCGAGAACTGCACCGACAGGCTCAGATTGGCCGGATCGTTGATTGCCGCCAGGTATTCGGCGACGCTGATTTCACCCACGCAAGGCCGTGCGCCGGATTGCGGCACATAGCCCGAGGCCATTTTCACGGCCAGGGCCACGGCGGCGCAGCTGGGAATTTCCGGGCCTTTGTCATTCAACGCGGTGAGCTGAGCGGTCATGGTCAGCGGCTTGCCATCAATGCCAATGCCACGGACATCGATGTACATCGCGCTCTTGCCATCGCCGAAACGTTCGAACCGCGTGCCCAGACGATGCAGCCTCGCTGCCCAGCGGGCATGATCACGCACCAGGCCGAACCGCAGGGCTTGCGCCAGCAACGCGTTGGCCACGCCGCCGAGCTTCAGGCCGGCGCCTGCCTTGAAACTCAGGGTCTGCGCGCCGTAGCGACGGGCGAAAATATCCATATCCGGCACATCGACATTGGCGAGTAGTCGCGTGCCCAACTGCGGCATCTTGCGCAGGGAAAGGTCGAGCCAGCCCAGCACTTCATGCACCTGGCCATGCCTGAGTTGCCTGATCGGTTTGCCGGCGTAGGCCAGCACGCCTTCCACCGTGGACAGCCCCGGCATCTTCGCCGAGGAAGAAATGCCATGCTCGATCGAATCAATGCATGAGAAACGATGGCGCTGCTCGTCGATGATGGCTGAGGACAGCGTCGGCACCGAACTGCAACCGCTGAGGATCGCCACGCCCGCCTGTCTGGCGCTGGCATCGAGCGCACCGATGCCGTTGACGAAGGTGCGGCAATCGGACAGGTCGCAGTAGTTCACGCCGGCACCGATGCAACTTTCGGCGACCGCGTAGGACTGCCCTTGAAACGGCCCGCCGGTATGCACCACCAGTTGAATGTTCAGTGTACTCAACGCGGCTTGAAATCCAGCGCCCATCGCGTCACCGCACCAGCCTTCGCAGGCACGGCCCGACTGCGCTTGCAGCTCATCAATCTTGACTTGCAACTTGCCCGCATCGCGCCCCGACAGCACCAATTCAACCTGCGGCATCACCGTCAGATGCTGACACACGATGCTGCCAAAATTGCCGTAACCACCGACGACCATGACCCTGAACGCCATCTCACTGTCCCTGTTCTATCTATCGTGGTTTGGAGGATATAGGGCGCAGCGGCGATCAGAAATGAAATTTGAAACCGGATATGGCAACAGCCGCTGCCGTCTAAAAAGAATGAACCCGGCGCCGCTTGCACCACCTAACCCATAGACCATCAGGAGGTAGCCTATGCAAATCGAAACCGTGTGGATCGTATTGGCGGTCATTCTCGTGCTGATCGAGCTTTGGGCCATCAACCGGGTGCGTAAAAGCGAGGGGAAATCGAGTAACAAGGGCGTGTGGATTGTGCTGATTGTATTTGTGCCGCTGTTCGGCCTCATCGCCTGGGCATTGGCGGGGCCCAAGCATGTCGGTCACGTTTCGTCTTCCCAAGCGAACCGATGAGGCAGCGGGTGCGTGCCCGGTCCATTCATTGCAACAAAACCAGCCCGGCACTCGCCGGGCTTGTTATCTGCAATGCCTGATCGAGGGCATTCATGCAGGCTGCACGAAAGCGCAAGAGCTTAACCGCGCCAAAGCCTTGTAATACCGGGGCTGGCGTCAAACGAAACGTTGGCACGACTCCTGCGAAAGCTTCAAGGAATACACAGCAGCGCCAACAGACGCTGTGTTCTATCCGTGAAAAGCAGAGGCCTAAAATAATGAATGCCATCGACCTTCTCAAAGCCGACCATGAAAAAGTAAAAGCCATTCTCAGCCAGTTGAGCGAATCAACCGACCGGGCGCTGAAAAAGCGCGTCGAGTTGCTGGGCAAACTGGAAATGGAAATCACCATCCACACCCGCCTTGAAGAAGAAATTCTTTATCCCGCCTTCAAAGAGGCCGGCAGCAAGGAAGAGGACGTCATGTACTACGAAGCCAAGGAAGAACACCGCACCGTGGATTCGCTGGTGCTGCCTGACCTGAAATTGACCGATCCGGGCACGCCGGAATTTGCCGGTCGCGTGAAAGTGGTCAAGGAGCTGTTGGAACATCACATCGAGGAGGAAGAAAAGGAAATGTTTCCTCAGGCGAAAAAGCTGTTGGGCAAGGCGAAGCTCGACGAACTGGGTGCGCAGATGGAGGCCATGAAGGCGAGCTACAAGAAGGAAATGGCGGCAGGCAACATGGCCGCTTAAAGTAATGGAACACCGAGGCCCGGCAGCGTTGCCGGGCTTTTTTTGTGTGGATTTTGTGGGTTGCCTTGAATCCCGAGTACACCTTGTAACCCTGTGGGAGTGGGCTTGCCCACGAAGGCGTCGGGTCAGGCGATTCATTTGTATCTGGAGGACCGCTTTCGCGAGCAAGCCCGCTCCCACAGGAGTTTTTGGGTGTCAGCAGACTTTGCGGCACTGCCAACATCCATGTGGGAGCGAGCTTGCTCGCGAAGGCAATCTGTCCGCCAGAGCAGCGTTGACTGACCCGGCGCTTTCGCGAGCAAGCTCGCTCCCACAGGTTTCTTTGGGTGTCAGCAGACTTTGCGGCACCTACAAATATCCATGTGGGAGCGGGCTTGCTCGCGAAGGCAATCTGTCAGCCAGAACAGTGTTGGCTGATCCGGCGCTTTCGCGAGCAGGCTCGCTCCCACAGGTGGCTTTGGGTGTCAGCAAACTTTGCGGCACTGCAAATATCCATGTGGGAGCGAGCTTGCTCGCGAAGGCAATCTGTCGGCGTTTTTCAAGGTAGTTGTCGCGTCAGCGATGTTGCTATGCCACTTTCACGGTCACGCTGAGTTCCCTTTCAGG
>NZ_JABWQS010000039.1:0-61705 GCF_014268545.1 Pseudomonas sp. SWRI81 | reverse complement strand
CGGTCGCTGCGCTCCCACGCCCGGATCAATCCCTCCACTCAGCCTTCCGACGTCGCCCGTGGATCAAGATCAAAAGCAAGCGAGCTGACACTCGACCTAACGGCGAACGTGGAGACTGTAGGAGCTGCCGAAGGCTGCGATCTTTTGATCTTGCTTTTGCTCTTGTAGGAGTTAGCCTGCTCGCGATGGCGGTGGGTCAGGCGGCAGTGACATCGGCTGGTCGGACGCTATCGCGAGCAGGCTCACTCCTACAGGGACCGGAGCTCAGGTCAAAAATTGTGGGGTAGCACAAACCCTTGTGGGAGCTGGCTTGCCAGCGATGGCGGTCTGATGGACAAGGCTCTCCAACGTCCATCTCCGGCAAAAAACAAGGAATGTTTCCCGCGCCGCGCAGTCGGAGTTCAGGTACTACCTATCTGAAAGAGGTTCACCGATGAACAGCAAAACCCTAATTGCCAGCCTGGCCCTTGTCGCCGGCATCGCCGGGATCACGCCCATTGTTCAAGCGGCGCAAACCTCCAGCGACCCCTCCGTGCAATCGCCGACCAGCGACCGCCAACTGAAGGTCAACGACCGCGCGCCGGAGATGTATCAGCGCGAAGACAAGGCCCTGAAGAACTGGAAAGCCAAAGGTCTGAAAGCACCGATCGAGCAGGCGCAGTGGGTGCAGATCAATGACAAGTACGTGATGGTGATGATCACCAATGGCACGATTGTCGAGATGCAGCCGGTCGAGCGATAGGCCGGAATGCCGGGGGGGCGTCTACAACAGCTCCCCCTTGTCCCAAAGATGCACCAGCTCCCCCGGCGCCCGATCCTCCGGCACTTTCAGCACCATTTCTCCGGACTGATAGCGCACCTCAATCTGATAGAAGCGTTGATCGCCACGTCCGGATTCGCTGGTGTCCAGCGGCAAACAGCCCTCCAGCACCGAGCAAATCCTTGAGCGTTGGCTGATGTCGCATTGCGCGAATTCTATTTCGCGTGGACGGCTCAGGCTGTGGATTGCTGCAACGCCACCCTGGCGAGACACTCGCAAAACGGAATCGTCGCCTAACTCGGGTAGCGTTTTCATACAGCCTCCTCGGATTATTCGATGCCGACCTGTGCCCAGGCTTGCTGCACTGCGTCGGCTGCTTCGGCGCCGAAGCGCTGGCCGGCGTGGTCGATCGTCAGTTTGGCGAAAGCGTCGAACGTTGCGTCCTGGTTCAAGCGGTCATCGCACAGCGTGTCGTACCAGATTCGTCCGGCTTTCTCCCACGCGAATCCGCCAAATGCGCGGGCTGCCAGATAAAACGCGCGGTTGGGAATGCCGGAATTGATGTGCACGCCGCCATTGTCTTCGCTGGTGATGACGAACTTGCGCATGTGCTCCGGTTGAGGATCCTTGCCCAGCAACGGGTCGTCATACGCCGTGCCGGGGTGCGACATCGAGCGCAGGCCCTTGCCCTGAATCTTTGGCATCAGCAGGTCGGCGCCGATCAGCCAATCGGCTTGTTCGACCGTATGCCCAAGTGTGTACTGCTTGGTCAACACGCCAAACACATCCGACAGCGACTCGTTCAACGCGCCGGACTGGTTGGCGTAAACCAGCCCCGCCTCGCTCTCCGTGACGCCGTGCGCCAGTTCGTGGGCAATGACGTCCAGCGAACGGGTGAAGCGCTGGAAGATTTCGCCGTCGCCGTCACCGAAGACCATTTGCGCGCCGTTCCAGAAAGCATTCTCGTAGCCCTGGCCGTAATGCACGCTGCCGATCAGGGCGAATCCCTGATTATCGATCGAGTCGCGACCGAGCACTTTCCAGAAGAAATCATAGCTGGCGCCCAACGCATCGTAGGCCTCATCGACCGCCGGATCGCCTGACGGCGGCTGGCCTTCGAGGCGCACCGGCATGCCCGGCAGGAGCATTTTGTTTTGCGCATCATGCACGCTGCGCCGGGCCAGCCCGGGTTTGCTCGCTTGCGGCAGAACCGCGCGCGCCGGCGGCTGGGAAGGGCGGCCGGGGTTGGGCAACAGACTGCGCACATGATTGAGCGTCTGCATCGCGGCGTTGCGCTGCGGCTCCGAACCGTGAGCAATGATGCGGTTGAGGATGTAGGGCGGGATGAAACTGCGCAGCAATCGAGAGTCGGTCATCAAAGCATCCTTGTCGTCATACGATGTCGATACACATGTGAGCGGCAACGCGTGTTTTCGGTTCCATGGATTGCCATCGTCGACGGATTCTGCGAAAAACGCCATCCGCGCCCGACCGGGCCATCGTGAATGAGTTAACCAACATGACAAACGAACTGCAAATCATCGACCTGCAGCCAGGCACCGGCAAAGCCGCGGTCAAGGGTGCGCTGATTACCACTCAATACACAGGCTGGCTGGAAGACGGCACAGAATTCGATTCGTCCTGGAGCCGGGGCAAACCATTTCAGTGCGTGATCGGCACTGGTCGGGTTATCAAAGGCTGGGATCAAGGCTTGATGGGTATGCAGGTGGGCGGCAAACGCAAATTGCTGGTGCCGGCGCATCTGGGTTATGGCGAGCGGACCATGGGCAAGATTCCGCCGAATTCGAATCTGCTGTTCGAGATAGAGTTGCTGGAGGTTTTGACGCGGGAGGATTGAGGTTAACTGCCTTTACGCTTGGGAATAAATCTGATGGATATTTGGCAAGTCGTTTCGCAAGTGACCGATTGGTTGGTTGAAAAGCATGGAACGCGTGGCGGATCGAATTACAACTACATGTATATCTTGTCCGTTGCAGCGGGAGTGGGGAGTTGGGTGGTTAGCAAGGAGTTGCTTGGCAAGCGCAAAAAGCTCAAGGCGAAGGTGGCTCAGGACCTCCAGGCCAAGCCGATAAGCGTGAGCTCCTTTACTCAGCAGAATGGAAGGATAATCAAGACCACCGGGACCTTGGTTCGAAGGGAAGGGGTGTATACCGTAACGGTGGTTCGTCAGGACGATAAGGACAGTGCCAAGTCATCCAGCGGACCATTGCATACGCTGGATGACGTCGACGTTTACCTCCGCGCCCACACGTCCTTTATCCTCGCTGACTTCCGCATTCAGGTTAATTGACGACGATCCTCAGCAGATCGCTTGTCAGACCCATTGCAATGGTGAGCCTGACGGAAAGCAAATATCCACCTCCAGCTTTGCCGCAGCCGAGAGGTTGACCAGAGCGTCCAGCGAAAACTTGTCGATTTTCCCGTTGAGTACATCATTGAGGCGCGGCTGCGAGATTCCCAATCTCTGTGCAGCGTCTTTTTGAGGCAGCTCCCAGGCTCGAATGGTCTCGCACAGCGAGCGCATGAGCTTGGCTCGCAAACGCATATTGGCCGCTTCCCGAGGCGTGTCTTCCAGTGCATCCCAGACACTCGAGAATCGTTGAGATGAGTCTTGATGTTCCTTCATGGTTTAACCTATTTCCTGATATCTGGCCCGGGCCAGTTCGATATCTCTTGTTTCCGTTTTGCGCGTGGTCTTATGCATGGCGTGCAACACGTAGATTGCATCGGGTCGGTTGACCACATAGAACACACGAAACGCCCCTGAGTCTTCGGTGATTCTGATTTCGTTGACGCCACGTCCTACGGTTCTCATGGGGCGCCAATCGTGGGGATCATCACCCTGTTGCAAAAGATCCAGCTGAAACCCCGCCGCCCTTCGCGCGTCAAGCGGGAACGCTTTCAGATCCTTCAACGCGCTTCCCACGAACACCACATCCTTGTGTCTTGGCATCGACTTATCCTGTGTCAAAAGGAAAAGCGTAATAGCTGAACACGAGTGGTGACAGTGAGTTGTATTGCAAGAAATGCCTGCGCAACATCCGATGTTCAGATTATATCAGAAGCGATATAAATCAAGTCGCAGACGTACCGTTTCACAATTTTTATCGCTGGGGTTCTTCCGGGGCCCGAGCCGCTAACGTTAGCGTTTACAACGTTGCGGGATGCAGCGATAGATCGCCGGTTCGCCCAAACCGCTCCCGATAAACCGAAGGCGGTACGCCCACCACGCTGCGAAACGCCACACGAAAACTCTCCACCGAACGATAGCCGCAGCGTTGGGCGATTTGCTCGGTGTGTTGGTGGGTGCTTTCCAGTAATTCTCGCGCCCGCGCCAGGCGTTCATGCTGCAGCCACGCCTTGGGCGATTGGCCGCTGGCTTCGGTGAAGCGCCGCAGAAAGGTGCGCTCGCTCATTGCCGCTTCACTGGCCAGATCGCGCACTTCCAGCGGTTCGTGCAGGCGTTCGCGGGCCCATTGCATCACTCGCGACAGGTCGCTGCGCGGTGTCGGGCTGACGGGCGTGGGGATGAACTGCGCCTGACCGCCGGTGCGTTGCGGCGACATGACCAGTCGCCGTGCCACGGCGTTCGCGACCTGCGTGCCGAAGTCACGCGTCACCAGGTGCAGGCAAGCGTCTATGCCGGCCGCGCTGCCTGCCGAAGTGATCAGCTGACCGGCGTCGACGTACAGCACGTCAGGATCGACCTCGATGGCCGGGAAGCGTTGCGCCAGTTCGGCGGTGTAGCGCCAATGCGTGGTAGCGCGATGGCCGTCGAGCAAACCGCTGGCCGCAAGGACAAATACTCCGGAGCAGATCGACAGCAAACGAGCGCCGCGGGCATGCGCCTGACGCAACGCCGCGATCAATGCTGGCGGCACCGGCGCGTTACGGTCGCGCCAGCCGGGAATGACGATGGTACGCGCTGCGGCGAGCAGCTCCAGGCCGCCGTCAGCCAGTACCTGAATACCGCCCATGGCGCGCATCGGGCCTTGGTCGACGGCGGCAATCGCGTGTTCGTACCAAGGGAAATCGAACTCCGGCCGGGCCAGGCCGAAGATCTCCACGGCGATGCCAAACTCGAAAGTACAGAGGCCGTCATAGGCCAGAATCGTAACCAGTCCTGGTGAAGTCGGCATTTGGCGGAAAGTTCCCGGTCGGTGTCTTGTACGCCACTGTAGCGCCAGGCGGCGGCTCGATAAAGTCTGTTTACACCCGCAGACATAGGAGCAATACCCCATGACCAGCCTGGTTCGTACTATTCCCGCAGCCCCGTCGGCCATCGCCCTGATGCATTTCAGCAATCGTCTGACTTTCGAAACCGATTGTTCTGACGTCTTCAGTAGCCAGGAAGCCGGTGAGGTTGATTTTGTTCTGGTCGATGTGCGCGGGCCGTTGGCCTTCGAGCGCGGGCATGTGCCGGGGGCGATCAATATTCCGACGCGGTTGTTGACGGCCGAAAGCCTGGCGGACTATGCGAAAAGTACCCTGTTCGTGGTCTATTGCGCCGGTCCGCATTGCAACGGCGCGAACAAGGCGGCCGTGAAACTGGCGGCGCTGGGCTACCCGGTCAAGGAGATGATCGGCGGCGTGACGGGATGGCTGGACGAAGGCTTTAAGCTGAGCGTGGCGCCGGTCGCCAACACACCTGTCGCCTGCGCATGCTGATACTTGTGGCGAGGGAGCTTGCTCCCGCTCGGCTGCGCAGCGGTCGTAAAATCATGGGGGCCGCTGCGCGACCCAGCGGGAGCAAGCTCCCTCGCCACAATTTGCATGTCCGTTGTGTTTTTCCTGCGCGAATAAAGGTCCTGTCCTACAGCCTTTGCACCACCGCGGCGCACGCGTTGACTCCGGTCAATGGGTCCGCCGATCTTCTGTAAGTATTTGTCGCTTAAAGACAATTGCCTCCGTGCGCGGCGCCATAGACTGCCGGCCACTTCGGTGTTTGCTGTTAAAAAGCCATTGCCGAACGCTGAATCGAAAGCTGCCAATAAAAGCCTCCGCACGGGAGTAATAAATGAAAAAGCTAGTGATGTTCGGTGCCCTGGCACTGTCGATGTTGTCCTTGACCGCGGTGGCTGCAGACGCCAAGCCGATCCGCATCGGTATCGAAGCCGGGTATCCGCCATTCTCGATGAAAACCCCTGACGGCAAACTGACCGGTTTCGACGTCGATATCGGCGATGCGCTGTGCGCACAGATGAACGTCAAATGCACCTGGGTCGAGCAAGAGTTCGATGGCCTGATCCCGGCACTGAAAGTGAAGAAAATCGACGCGATTCTATCGTCGATGACCATCACCGATGACCGCAAGAAAAACGTTGATTTCACCATCAAGTACTACCATACCCCGGCGCGCTTCGTGATGAAGGCTGGCTCGGGCGTCAAAGACCCGCTGACCGAACTCAAGGGCAAGAAAGTCGGCGTGCTGCGCGCCAGTACCCATGACCGTTACGCCACCGAGGTGCTGGTCCCGGCCGGGATCGAACTGGTGCGCTACGGCTCGCAGCAGGAAGCTAACCTGGACATCACCTCGGGTCGTCTGGACGCGATGCTGGCCGACTCGGTCAACCTCAGCGACGGCTTCCTGAAAACCGACGCCGGCAAAGGCTTCGAATTCGTCGGCCCGACTTACGAAGACGCCAAGTACTTCGGCGGCGGCGCCGGCATCGCAGTGCGCAAGGGCGATACCGCGCTGGCCGAGCAGTTCAACAAAGCCATCACCGAAATCCGCGCCAATGGCGAGTACAAGAAAGTGCAAGGCAAGTACTTCGACTTTGACGTGTACGGCCATTAATACGCCGTAGAAAAAAGTGGCCCCGTTTGCGCGGTGGCCACTTTTTTTGCACTCTAAATTCACCGATCCCCTGTAGGAGTGAGCCTGCTCGCGATAGCGGTTCGTCAGTCAATGATGATGTTGAATGGTAAACCGCTATCGCGAGCAGGCTCACTCCTACAGGGGTGTCGGCGTGATCCGGATAGCAAGGAGTTTCCCATGCAACGCATCGACCATGTCCTGCCCTGGAGCCATTTGGGCAGCGAGCGCTCGCTCAGCGTGTTCCGTTACGGCACCGGCAACCGCAAAGCGTACATCCAGGCCAGCCTGCACGCCGATGAACTGCCAGGCATGCGCACCGCGTGGGAACTCAAGCTGCGCCTCAACGAGCTTGAACAGCAGGGCCGCCTGCAGGGCGTCATCGAGTTGGTGCCGGTGGCCAACCCGATCGGCCTGGACCAGCACCTGCAAGGCAATCACATGGGCCGTTTCGAACTGGGCAGCGGCAAGAATTTCAACCGCGCCTTCGTCGAACTCAGTGCCCCGGTTGCGGCGCTGGTGGGCGAGCGTCTGGGCGCGGATGCCGAGGCCAACGTGGCGTTGATCCGCGAGGCCATGGGGCAGGTGTTTGCTGAATTGCCGGCGCCGGCCTCGCAACTTGAGGCTCTGCATCGACTGCTGCTGCGCCACGCATGCGACGCCGACATCACCCTCGATTTGCATTGCGACTTTGACGCTGCGATTCACCTCTACGCGCTGCCGCAGCACTGGCCGCAGTGGCAATCGCTGGCCGCGCGGCTGCAAGCGGGCGTAGCGTTGCTCTGCGAAGATTCCGGCGGCAGCTCGTTCGATGAGTCCTGCTCGACGCCGTGGTTGCGTCTGGCCAAATCATTCCCGAACGCGGCGATTCCGCCGGCGAATCTGGCGACCACGCTGGAGCTGGGCAGCATGGGTGATACCCGCGTCGAACAAGCCCGGGCCAATTGCGAAGCAATCCTTGGCTTTCTCGCCGAGCAGGGCTTGATCAGTGGTGAATGGCCGGCAGCGCCGAGCGAGTGCTGTGAGGGCCTGCCGTTCGAAGGCACCGAATACCTGTTCGCGCCGCACCATGGCGTGGTGAGTTTCTTGCGCAATGCCGGTGAGTGGGTAGAGCAGGGTGACGCGCTGTTCGAGGTGGTCGATCCCTTGCAGGATCGCGTGACCACCGTGCGCGCCGGCACCAGCGGCGTGTTGTTTGCGATTGATCGCGGGCGTTATACCGAACCGGGGATCTGGCAGGCGAAAGTGGCGGGGCGGGTGGCGTTTCGTACAGGCAAGCTGACCAACGACTGACAGCGTGTGGGTGAAGGTGCGGGCCTCTTCGCGAGCAGGCTCACTCCTACATTTTGCAATGCGTTCCCCCTGTAGGAGTGAGCCTGCTCGCGATAGCGACATCAGCCACAGCACAAAATTTGGATCCTCACCCGAGGATGTTAGGCTCCCATCCGAACCCGACACTCTGTGAAGGAACGCTCCAATGCTGAAAATATTCGCCCTGCTGACCTTGCTCGCATCCACCGCCGTCCACGCCCAGACCACCCTGCAAACCGACCTGCCGCTCAAGTACCTCGAACAGGTCCACGCCGACGCCGAGCCGCGTCCGCTGGTGATTTTTCTGCACGGTTACGGCAGTAACGAGGCCGACCTGATCGGTATGAAATTTCAGCTACCGGCGCAGTACAACTACCTGTCGGTGCAGGCGCCGATGGCGTTGGGCGAAGGGCGTTACCAGTGGTTTCGCAAAAAAGGCGAAGGCGCCTACAACGGCGAGACCGACGATCTGAAGGCCAGCGGCGAGAAACTGCGTCACTTCATTGCTCAGGCGGCGAAGAAATACCACACGACCACGGACAAGGTGTACCTGGTCGGCTTCAGCCAGGGCGCGATGATGAGCTACGAAGTGGGCTTGCGCCCGCCCGCCATCGTGGGCGGGTTCGCGGCGTTGAGCGGGCGTCTCTTGCCCGTGCTGAAAAGCGAACTGAAGCCAGGGCAGCCGCCGCTGCCGGTGCATGTTTTCATCGGCCACGGCACCGCAGACGATCCGGTGCCTTATCGCCACGGCACGGAAGCCGATGCACTGTTGCAGAAACTCGATTACAAGCCCGAGTTCCACGCTTATCCCGGCGTCGGCCACAGCATCAGTGCGGCCGAGCTGCGCGACTTGAATGGCTGGTTGCAGCGGCTCAATCCTTGACGATGGTTTTCACCAAGGCGTCGTGGGCCTTCTTGTCGCTGGCCCGGGAGATCACCTGAACCAGCGCCATCTTCGTCCCGGAGCCGGCCATCAACGTGGTGTTGAGGGTCTGGCCGCCGCCCTGCGTGGCAGTGCTGTCAACCTGACGCAGGCCCAGGCCGGTGCCTTTCTGGGTCAGGCTCTTTTCGCTGAGCTTGTTGAAATCCGGCAGGGCCTTGCGTTGATCATCGATGAAACTCGACACGCTGCCATCGAGGAATTCGCCGTCGTTGTCCTTGACGTTCTGCCCGGCGGGAATCTGGTTTTCGGCGGTGATGACCACGGTTTTTGTGGTCTGGTTGGTGTACATCGTGCCCTGGGCGCCACTGGGGCTGACCGGCAGCGGCTCAGCGACAAAGCCCTTGGGCAGGACAAAGGTGAGCTTGCCGTCGAGCATCGAGACTTTCTCGGTTTTGACTTTTTCCCTGGCAGCGTGCGCGTTGATCGCACCGAGACCGGCGACAGTCGCCAACAACAGGACGGCGGCTTTTCTGCTCAGCAATGACATGTGAATCTCCGGTGAATGGTCGTGCGAGGCGGGCGATCATCCCACGCAGAGCGCGATCACTCCAGCCCGGCTCATCTGGACAAGAGGCAACTGTGGCGAGGGAGCTTGCTCTCGCTCCAGTGCGCAGCATGGGTAAAAGCGGACACCGTGGTGCGTCCGATGTATTGGGTCGGATGGTTTTGGGGGCGCTTCGTTACCCAGCGGGAGCAAGCTCCCTCGCCACAGAATTGTCTCAGGCTTGAGAGGATGAGGTTTTGGCGGGGGCGGGTCTGGCCAGCAGTTTGCGCGTCACTCCGAGCATCGCCACCGACACCGCCACTCCCACTGCAAAACCGCTGAGGCCCATGCTTGGCAAGGTCAAGGCTGACACCAGGCAGAACGCCGAAAACGAATACATGCCGGTCGCGGTTGCGCGCAGTAATGCAGCGGTGAACGCCGGTCCGCGTGTCTGTTGCGAGAACACTGCCATGACGCTGCCCAGCACCGGAAACACCGCGAGCAGGCCGCTCCAGCGTTCGCCGACGGTGCTGGCGAGCATCGTCACCACCAGCGTCAGCGCTGCACCGGCAATCATCCGCCAGATCAGTTTGTCCGACTTCGGCGCTGGCCCGTTCAATATCGGCTGCACCTCTGGGAACAGATAAGGCGAAGCGAGCAGCGCCACCGCCGCCGCGATCACCGAGAACGGCAACGATGCCGGAATCACGGACAGCATCAGCGCCAGCATGCCCCAAACTGACAGTGAAACCATCAATGCCAAAGGCCAGTTCGCCCGTTGCGCGACCTGCGCGTAAGTGATGCAGAACGCAATCATCGCGAACATTGCCGACAGCGCCGCCACCGCCGATTGCGCGGCAAATTGCGGTCCCTGTTCAATGGCGAGGAAAAACAGAATCGGCCCGACCACCACTGGCAACCCCGACAGCCAACCGGCCACGCTCGGCCCCCAACGTTTGCCTGCCAGGGAAATCAGCAGCAGAAATCCGGGAATCAGCAGCAGTTTGAGGATCAGCACGCAGGTGTCTCCGTCGGGTGGGGTGAGCCACGTTAGCATTGCCGACTGAAGATTGCTGCCTATGTGTGCGGTTTTTGTATACAAAGTTCGGACATCGAATCGGCTATGCTCCGACTGTCAGGGCATGCCGGAGTCGATAACGCAATGAGCAGAACACTAAAGGTCCTGTCCGGCATCGGCGTGTGGGCCTTGTTGCTGATGCCGGCCTGGGCCAATTGGCAGGACGCTGTGCCGGGCGCACGCATCATCGGCAGTGGTGATTTCAGTGTCTGGGGCTTCGATGTCTACAGCGCGCGCCTGTGGAGTGCCGCGCAACCGCTGGCGCCAGGGCAACCCTTCGCGCTGGAACTGATCTACCGGCGCTCGCTGTCCCGGGACGAACTGGTCAAGGCCAGTGTCGATGAAATAAAACGTCTGGCGGGCCCTGGCGTCAGCCCTGTGCAACTGGCCGGCTGGCAGCGTCAGATGGAGCAAGCGTTTATCGATGTGCAGGCCGGCACGCGCATTACCGGCGTCTATCTGCCGGGGCAGGGCGCGCGTTTTTTTGTGGGTCAGCAGTTACAGCACGCGGTGAACGATCCGCAGTTCGCGCAGGCGTTTTTCGACATCTGGCTGGATCCGCGCACGCGCGACCCTCAATTGCGCGAGCAGTTGCTAGGGGCAAGTCAGTAAGATCTAAAGATCGCAGCCTTCGGCAGCTCCTACACGAAATTGCATCCCAATGCAGGAGCTGCCGAAGGCTGCGATTTTTTGTTCTTCAAGGCTTTGGTCGAAACGTCTAAGCTGCGTCTTTTCGACTTGTTTCTGGATGTGTGCGTGAAATTCAGCTTGCCCAAAATCGCCACCGCGCCGTTTTGCCCGCCGGAAGTGGCCGGTAGTGTCGCGGTCGATCCAACTGCCTCGTTCTTCAAACGCGTGCTGCGTTTCGCCGGCCCCGGTTTGCTGGTGTCGATCGGCTACATGGACCCGGGCAACTGGGCGACGGCCATCGAGGCCGGATCGCGTTTTGGTTACAGCCTGTTGTTCGTGGTCTTGCTGGCGAGCCTGGCGGGGATGGTCGTGCAATGCCTGTGCTCGCGGCTGGGCATCGCCACCGGGCGCGACCTGGCGCAGCTGTCCCGCGAGCGCTACAGCCCGGCGACCGCACGGCTGCAATGGGGACTTGCGGAGGTCTCGATCATCGCCACCGACCTCGCTGAAGTACTCGGCTGTGCGCTGGCGTTTCACCTGTTGCTCGGTTGTTCGCTGACCTTCGGCATTGCCCTGACAGCGTTCGACACGCTGCTGGTGCTGGCCCTGCAGAACCGCGGTTTCCGCCGTCTGGAGGCGATCATGCTGGTGCTGGTCGCGACCATCGGCGTGTGCTTTTTCGTCGAGCTGTTGCTGATCAAACCGTACTGGCCAGACGTGGCGCAGGGTTTCAAACCCTCGCTGTCAGCCCTCAGCGATGCCGCGCCGCTGTACTTGGCGATCGGCATTCTTGGGGCGACGGTAATGCCGCATAACCTCTATCTGCACACCTCGATTGTGCAGACCCGCATGATCGGCAAGGACCTGGCGAGCAAGCAGGACGCGGTGAAGCTGGCGCGCATCGATACCATCGGTTCGCTGGCCCTGGCCCTGCTGGTCAACGCAGCGATTCTGATCCTCGCCGCCGCAGCCTTTCACCAGTCCGGGCATACCGACGTGGTGGATATCCAGGATGCTTATCACCTGCTCGACCCGCTGGTTGGCGGTGCGCTGGCCAGCGTGTTGTTCGGCGTGGCATTGCTCGCCTCCGGGCAGAGTTCGACCTTCACCGGGACCATTGCCGGACAGGTGATCATGGAAGGCTATCTGAACCTGCGCATCCCGTGCTGGCAGCGACGCTTGCTGACGCGCGGGCTGGCGCTGATTCCGGCGTTTATCGGCGTGTGGCTGTTGGGCGATGGCGCGGTCGGCAAATTACTGGTGCTCAGTCAGGTGGTGTTGAGTCTGCAACTGCCGTTTGCCTTGTATCCATTGATCCGCATGACCAATGACCGGCAATTGATGGGGCCTTTTGTCAATCGCTGGCCGACGCGGGTGCTGGCGTGGGGGTTGTTTGTGTTGATCAGTGGGGCGAATAGCTGGTTGATTTTGCAGTGGGTGGTTTGAGCCATAAATGTGTGTTGACTGCGACAGGCCGCTTCGCGAGCCTGCTCGCGAAGACTGATCATCAGACGCCGCCAAGATTGAAAAGTGGAACCCGCCCATTGAGCGAAGGCCTGTAACTCCAGCTCAGGCACTTGAGGTCAAGGCCACTGGCAAGGATCTCCTTCAAGGTCGCAGCGGCGATACACATCGCCAGCCCTTGCCCCGGGCACTCATGCCGACCGCTGCCAAAACTGAAACTGCGCCGGTTTGGTCGGTCGAGCAGAAACCGCTCCGGCTGGTCATTCAGCGCCGGATCACGGTTGGCCGAGGCCAACAACAGCACAATTACATCACCTGCCTCAAGCCGCATGCCGTCGATATCGCAGCAAGTTGCAACGAAGCGGCGTGTGTTCTGCACGGGCGGATCGAAGCGCTGGACTTCCGCCAGCAGCTCCTCCAGCGGTGCCCCGCGCAGATCTGGCTGACGACTCAACGTCACCAATGCATTGCCGATCAGCCCGGCGCAGGCGTCGTAGGTCTGCGAGCAGAGGCCGATCAGGTTGGCGAGCAATATGTCTTCGTCGCCCTCGAAACGCTGTGTGATGCCCCTGAGCAAAACGCTCTGCGCAACAGGGTCAGCCAATAGCTCGATGAAACAGCCGCGTAACTGTGCCGCTGCGGCATGGGCGGCGGTGATTTGCAGCTCATTGCTCAAGGGTGACAGGCAGGCGACAAAATCAGCGGTCAGTTCGCTGATCGTGCGGCTCTGCGCTGGCGAGAAACCGAGCAATGTCGCGACGACGGCTACCGGGCCGCGGAACATCGCTTTATAGAGTCCGTCGGCATTTGCTGAAAATAGCCTCGCGGCGACTAAATCCTGGACGTCGGTTTCGTTGATCAACCCGAGCGTAGGCTCGATGGCCGCGCGCGGGCAGCGCTGGCCGGCGCCGTCATTCATGCGCATCAATTGGCCGAAGACCACGCCGGCCGGGCCTTGCCCAATGGCATGAGGCACCGGTTCCTGCACCGGGCGCACCCGGCACTCGGTATGCGCCATCACCGCACAGACTGCCCGCGCGCTGCTGGCGACCCACAGCTTCAGCTCGCGGTGAAAGGTCAATCCGCCCGCAGTGCGAAGTTCGGCGTAATAAGGATAGGGATCGGCGTGAGTCGCAGCGATGATCGGGTCCATGATTGGCGGCCTTGTCAGTGGAGAAAGTGTTGCTACTATCTCCAGTCATTGCAGGCGACGATTCGTTGGGGAGCGAAATATGCACGCAGAGCATCACGACATCGGCGTCTCGCACGTCGCCGCCGCCATCGCCGAACCGGCGCGGACGAGGATGCTCTGTTCGCTGATGGACGGCCACGCCCGCACCAGCACCGAGCTGGCGACCATCGCCGACGTCAGCGCTTCCACCGCCAGCGCCCACCTGAGCAAACTCAAGGAGCTGGCCCTGGTGCGCCTGCACGTACAGGGCCGGCATCGTTATTACAGTCTGGCCGACCCGCGCGTCGCTCAGGCGCTGGAAGCGTTGATGGTGATCGGTCAGAACGCCGCGCCGAGTTTCAAGCCGCACACGCCGGATCGTCTGCAATTTGCCCGCACTTGCTACGACCACATGGCCGGCACACTGGCGGTGTTGCTGCATGACCGCTTGATGGAGGCGGAATGGCTGCTGCCCGCCGATCAGCAGGCGTATCGCTTGAGCGCCAGTGGCGAGGCGTTGTTGCTGGGGTTGGACATCGAAGTGCATCACCTGGCTACGCTGCGCCGCAAATTTGCCTGCCCGTGCCTGGACTGGAGCATGCGCCGGCCGCATCTTGGCGGATCGCTGGGAGCGGCATTGCTGCAAACGGCACTGAAGCGCAAATGGCTGACGCAGGACCTGGA
This sequence comes from Pseudomonas sp. SWRI81, assembly GCF_014268545.1. NCBI lineage: Bacteria > Pseudomonadati > Pseudomonadota > Gammaproteobacteria > Pseudomonadales > Pseudomonadaceae > Pseudomonas > Pseudomonas sp. SWRI81. The sequence continues at coordinate 47,344 of NZ_JABWQS010000039.1, read as the reverse complement.
CAGCCGGGCGTTGGGTTTGACGGCACTGGGGCGCAAGGAGATCAGTGCGCGGTTTGGGCTCGAACTGGCGAGTGAAAACATCCAGATCAAAACGCCGCAGCCTTTGAGTGTTGAGGGTGTTTACACTTCCTGAACAATCCCATCGTTCGAATGTGGGAGCGGGCTTGCTCGCGAAGACGGTGTGTCAGGCGCTGCGATTTTGAATGTGCCGACCTCTTCGCGAGCAAGCCCGCTCCCACAAGGACGTCCAGCCGTCGAGGGGGTGTCGACCCGCTTGTGTCACAGTGGTGGAATCTATACTGTATATGCACACAGTATAGAGCCCGTGCCATGCAAATCATCGACAAGCTCAGCATCCTCGCCGACGCCGCCAAGTACGACGCCTCCTGCGCCAGCAGCGGTGCGCCCAAGCGCAGTTCCGAAGGCAAGAGCGGGCTGGGTTCGACCGATGGCATGGGCATCTGCCACAGCTACACGCCGGACGGCCGCTGCGTGTCGTTATTGAAGATTTTGCTGACCAATTTTTGCCTTTACGATTGCCAGTACTGCGTCAATCGCCGCTCCAGTGATGTGCCCCGGGCACGTTTCACCCCCGAAGAAGTTGTCGCGCTGACCATGGATTTCTACCGGCGCAATTGCGTCAGCGGCTTGTTTCTAAGCTCCGGGATCATTCGTTCGGCGGACTACACCATGGAGCAACTGGTGCGCGTGGCGAAGCTGCTGCGTGAGGAACACGAGTTTCGCGGCTATATCCACCTCAAGACTATTCCAGAGGCCGATCCGGCATTGATCGAAGAAGCGGGGCGTTACGCCGATCGCCTCAGCGTCAACATCGAATTGCCCACCGATGCCAGCCTGCAGACGCTGGCGCCGGAGAAAGACATCGCCTCGATCAAGCAAGCGATGAACACCATCTACACCGGCGTGCAGACGGTATTGAACGAGCCGCGCTCGGCGAAATTCGCCCCGGCCGGGCAAAGCACGCAACTGATCGTCGGCGCCGATGACACCGATGACAGCACCATCCTCCACAGCGCTCAATCCTTGTATGGCAACTTCCGCCTGCGCCGGGTCTATTATTCGGCGTTCAGCCCGATCCCCGACAGCCCGAAAAGCGTGCCGCTCGCCGCGCCGCCGCTGATGCGCGAGCACCGTTTGTATCAGGCTGACTTTCTCCTGCGCAGTTATGGCTACAGCGCAGACGAATTGTTGAAAGGGCCGGGCAATCTGGCGCTGGATATCGATCCGAAACTCGCATGGGCATTGGCAAATCGCGAGGTGTTCCCGCTGGACCTGAACCGCGCCGAACCGTCGTTGATCGCGCGCATTCCCGGCATCGGGTTGCGCACCACCGAGCGCCTGGTCGAGCTGCGCCGCCAGCGCCGCATCCGCTACGAGGATGTGGCGCGGATGCGCTGTGTACTGGCCAAGGCCAAGCCGTTCATCATCACCAGCGACTACCATCCGCAGCAGGCCGAAGTCACCAGCCATATGCTCTATCAGCAATTGCGCGACCGACCGATGCCACAACAGATGGGGTTGTGGGGATGATCAGTCTTGATTGCGATGATCTGTTCGACACCTGGCGCCAGCAGGCGCGCTGGTTGCTCAGTCATGAAGTCGACCCGAGTCGGGTGGGCTGGGCGGCGGAAGGGGTGGGCGATCTGTTTGCCAGCGATGAACGCGTGCCTGAAGAGCAGGGGCCGTTCCAGGCGCGCATTCCGCGTGCGCTGCTCGATACCCTGGAGCAGGCGGCACAGTATTGTGGCGAGCAGCGCTGGAGCCTTTTGTATGAAGTGCTCTGGCGTGTGAGCCACGGTGACCGCACCGCGATGATGGCCGGCGACAAACTGGGCAGCGAGCTGCAACGCCGCCTCAAGCAAGTGCACCGCGAGGCCCATCATCTACATGCCTTCGTGCGCTTCATCGAGCGACCGGGGGATTTGCCCGGCCCGCAATACGTGGCGTGGCACGAACCGGCGCACGACATTCTGCACAGCGCCAGCGCACATTTCATCGGACGCATGGGCCAGCACCGCTGGTTGATCGCGACCCCGCGTGACGGGGTGTATTACGACGGCGAACAGCTGATTCATCAACGCCAATGCCCCGTCGAATGGCAGCAGATGGCGCAAAACGTCGACGATCCCCATGGCGATTTGTGGTTGACCTACTACAGCCACATCTTCAACCCGGCGCGGTTGAACCCAAAGGTCATGCAGGGGCATTTGCCCGCGCGGTTCTGGAAGAATTTACCGGAGGGGGAGCTGATTCCGGGGCTGATTACCCAAGCGCGGATGGGCAAGCAGCAGAATGGGCAGGCGAGCGGGATCTCGAGTCGCTCGGGCAAGCGAATCACCTTGAAATAGAAGATCACAGATCGCTCTGTAGGAGCTGCCGAAGGCTGCGATCTTTTGATCTTTTTGTAGCCCAACAAAAAAGCCCTCCATCAATCACTCAATGGAGGGCTTTTTCGGTATCAACAACCGTCAAATCAAACCTTGACGATCCAGCCCGCTGGCGCTTCGATGTCGCCGGTCTGCACACCGGTCAGCTCTTTGTAGAGCTTCTGGGTCACCGGGCCCACTTCGGTTTCGCTGTGGAACACATGCAGATGGTCGTTGTAGCTGATGCCACCGATCGGGGTGATTACCGCCGCGGTGCCGCAGGCCCCGGCTTCCTTGAAGTCCGACAGTTTGTCGATCAGCACGTCGCCTTCAACCACTTCCAGGCCCAGACGCGATTTTGCCAGTTCGATCAGCGACAGGCGGGTGATGCCTGGCAGGACGGACGGCGAGTTCGGGGTGACGAACTTGTTGTCGTGGGTGATCCCGAAGAAGTTGGCCGAACCGACTTCTTCGATCTTGGTGTGAGTCATCGGATCGAGGTAGATCGCGTCGGCGAAGTTGGCTTTCTTGGCTTTCGAGCCCGGCATCAGGCTGGCGGCGTAGTTGCCACCGACCTTGGCCGCGCCGGTGCCTTGTGGGGCGGCGCGGTCGTAGCTGGAAATCTGGAAATTGTGCGGGGTCAGGCCGCCCTTGAAGTAGGCGCCGACCGGGATGCAGAAGATCGAGAAGATGAACTCGGGCGCGGTACGCACGCCGATGTTGTCACCTACGCCGATCACGAACGGGCGCAGATACAGCGCGCCGCCGGTGCCATACGGCGGGATGAAACGCTCGTTGGCGCGAACCACGGCTTTGCAGGCTTCGATGAACTGCTCGGTGTCGACCGTCGGCATCAGCAGGCGCGCACAGCTGCGCTGCATGCGCAGGGCGTTCTGGTCCGGACGGAACAGGTTGATCGAACCGTCCTTGCAGCGATAGGCCTTCATGCCTTCGAAGCACTGCTGGCCATAGTGAAGGGCAGTGGAGCCTTCGCTGATGTGCAGGACGTTATCTTCGGTCAGGGTGCCTTTGTCCCACTCGCCATTGCGAAAGTACGACAGATAGCGCTTGTCGGTCTTGATGTAGTCAAAACCCAGCTTGTCCCAATTGATGCTTTCGTTACCCATGACACCCTCTATCACTGAACAACCGCCGAAACGGTTCAAGGCTTCTGACGTTTTTTTGGATGGGCACAACAATACTTCATTCTGGGGCGGTTTCGCAGCTTGTGGCGAGGGGATTTATCCCCGCTGGGCTGCGAAGCGGCCCCTTTGGCTCGGATATCTGACGCCTGGCGGTGACTTGTTCTGGGGTTGCTGCGCAACCCAGCGGGGATAAATCCCCTCGCCACAGGGGCATTCAGCTGCAACTGTTACAGATGCAACGCATGCCCCAGCGCACGCAACGCCGCTTCCTGCACCGCTTCACCCAGGGTCGGGTGCGCATGGATGGTGCCGCCGATGTCTTCCAGCCGCGCACCCATCTCCAGGCTTTGTGCAAACGCCGTCGACAATTCCGACACCCCGACGCCCACCGCTTGCCAGCCGACAATCACATGGTTGTCACGACGAGCGACCACACGCACGAAGCCGCTTTTGGACTCCAGCGTCATCGCCCGGCCGTTGGCGGCGAACGGGAAGCTGGAAACGATGCAGTCGATGCCCGCAGCCTTGGCTTCGTCCGGCGTCTTGCCGACCACTACCAGTTCCGGGTCGGTAAAGCACACCGCAGCAATGGCCGTCGGGTTGAATTCGCGGGTCTTGCCGCTGATCAGTTCGGCAACCATCTCACCCTGGGCCATGGCGCGGTGCGCAAGCATCGGTTCGCCGCTAACATCGCCGATGGCGTAGACGTTGAGCATGCTGGTCTGGCAACGGTTGTTGATCTTTATCGCCGAACCGTTCATGTCCAGATTCAGCGCTTCAAGGTTAAAACCTTGGGTGTTGGGTTTGCGCCCGACCGCGACCAGCACCTGATCGGTTTCCAGGTTCAGGGTTTCGCCCTCAGGATCGCGCACCTGCAACGTGCCGTCGAAACCCAGCACGCTGTGCTTGAGGTAGAGCTTCACGCCCAGTTGCTTCAATGCGTCATGCACCGGTTGCGTCAGCTCCTCGTCATAGGCCGGGAGGATGCGATCCTGCGCCTCGACCACGCTGACTTCAGCCCCCAGCTTGCGGTAGGCGATACCCAACTCCAGGCCAATGTAACCGCCGCCGACCACGGTCAGGCGTTTTGGCACCGACGTCGGCGCCAGTGCTTCGGTGGACGAGATGACCGGCCCGCCAATCGGCAGGATCGGCAAGTTGACGCTGGTCGAACCGGTGGCCAGCACCAGATGCTCACACTGAATGCGCGTGTCGCCGACTTCCACGGTCTTGCCATCAATGATTTTCGCCCAGCCGTTGATGACCTGAACCTTGTTTTTCTTCAGCAATGCAGCGACACCGGTGGTCAGGCGGTCAACGATGCCGTCCTTCCACTCGACGCTCTTGCTGATGTCGAGAGTCGGCGCGGACACGTTGATGCCCAGCGCAGAATGCTCGCTGTGGTGCCGGGTCTGGTGGAACTGCTCAGCCACATGGATCAGCGCTTTCGACGGGATGCAGCCGATGTTCAAACAAGTGCCGCCCAACGATTGGCCCTCGACCAGAATGGTCGGGATACCTAGCTGTCCGGCGCGAATCGCCGTGACGTAACCGCCGGGTCCACCGCCGATGATCAGCAGCGTAGTGTTCAAAGATTGCATGGCTGGCTTACTCCACAAACAGAGTGGCAGGTTGTTCGAGCAAGCCACGAATGGCCTGGATGAAGAGTGCCGCGTCCATGCCATCGACCACGCGGTGATCGAAGGAACTGGAGAGGTTCATCATCTTGCGAATCACCACCTGGCCTTTGACGACCATCGGCCGTTCGACAATTTTGTTCACGCCGACGATCGCCACTTCCGGCAGGTTCAGTACTGGTGTGCTGACGATGCCGCCCAATGCGCCGAGGCTGGTCAGGGTGATGGTCGAGCCGGACAACTCGTCGCGGCTGGCCTTGCCGTTGCGTGCAGCGTTGGCCAGACGGGAAATCTCCGCGGCGCTGTCCCACAAGCTGCGGGCTTCGGCGTGACGCACCACTGGCACCATCAGGCCGACATCGCTTTGCGTGGCGACGCCGACATGCACCGCGCCGAGGCGGGTGATGACCTGGGCTTCGTCGTCATAACGGGCGTTCATCTGCGGGAAGTCGCGCAGTGCAACAACCAGTGCGCGCACGAGGAACGGCAGCAGGGTCAACTTGCCGCGGCTGGCGCCATGCTTTTCATTCAGATGCGCGCGCAGTTCTTCGATCGCGGTGACGTCGATTTCCTCGACGTAACTGAAGTGCGCGGCACGCTGAGTGGCGTCCTGCATGCGCTGGGCGATCTTGCGGCGCATGCCGATAACCTGAATCTGCTCTTCATCGTTGCGTTGGGTGTAAGCGGCAGCAGCGGGCGCCGAAGCGTTCGCCTGACCCTGGGCCAGATAGGCTTCAAGGTCTTCGTGCAGGATGCGACCGGCAGGACCGGTGCCTCGCACCAGACGCAGTTGAATGCCCAGATCCAGCGCATGTTTGCGCACGGCCGGCGAGGCCAGCGGGCGCTCATCGGCTTCGCGGGCAACCACCGGACCCTGGCAAGCCGGTGCGGGGCGCGGTGCCGCAGCAGGTTTGTTCTCGACAATGGTTTCGACTTTCGGTGCAACTGGCGCCTCTTTAACCGGAGCCGGGGCCGCCGATTCTTTCAAATTGCCGGCGCCTTCCACTTCAATACTGATCAGCACACTGCCGACCGCCATCACTTCACCCGGCTGACCGCCGAGGGCGATGACCTTGCCGTGTACCGGGGACGGAATATCGACCATTGCCTTGTCGGTCATCACATCCGCCAACACCTGATCTTCAACCACCAGATCGCCGACCTTGACGTGCCACTGCGACAGTTCTACTTCTGCGATGCCTTCGCCGATGTCCGGCATCTTGATAACGTGCGTGCCCATTCAGACCTCCATGACCCGTTTCAACGCCGCGCCCACGCGGGACGGCCCTGGGAAATACGCCCACTCTTGCGCGTGCGGGTAGGGCGTGTCCCAACCGGTGACGCGTTCGATCGGCGCTTCCAGGTGATGGAAGCAATGCTCTTGCACCAGCGACACCAGTTCGGCGCCGAAACCGCAAGTGCGCGTGGCTTCGTGAACCACCACGCAACGGCCGGTTTTCTTCACCGATCTGACGATGGTCTCTAGGTCCAGCGGCCACAGGCTGCGCAGGTCGATGACTTCGGCATCGACGCCGGATTCTTCAGCAGCGACTTGCGAGACGTACACGGTGGTGCCGTAGGTCAGCACCGTCACATCCTTGCCCGGGCGGGTGATCGCGGCGACGTCCAGTGGCACGGTGTAATAACCGTCCGGCACCTGGGCTTGCGGGTGTTTCGACCACGGCGTTACCGGGCGATCGTGATGGCCGTCGAACGGGCCGTTATACAGGCGTTTCGGCTCGAGAAAGATCACCGGGTCATCGTTTTCGATGGAGGCAATCAGCAGGCCTTTGGCGTCATACGGGTTGGATGGCATGACGGTGCGCAGACCGCAGACCTGAGTGAACATCGCCTCGATGCTCTGGCTGTGGGTCTGGCCGCCGTAGATGCCGCCGCCGCAAGGCATGCGCAGGGTCATCGGCGCGGTGAACTCGCCGGCCGAGCGATAACGCAGACGCGCGGCTTCAGAGATGATCTGGTCGGAAGCGGGGTAGACGTAATCGGCAAACTGAATTTCGGCGACCGGGCGCAAGCCATAAGCGCCCATGCCGACGGCGACACCAACGATGCCGCTCTCGGAGATCGGCGCGTCGAACACCCGCGAGGTGCCGTACTTGGTCTGCAGGCCTTCGGTGCAGCGGAACACACCGCCGAAGTAGCCGACGTCCTGACCGAACACGACGACGTTGTCATCACGCTCAAGCATCACATCCATGGCCGAGCGCAGGGCCTGGATCATGGTCATGGTGGTCGTGGTCATGGCGGTTTCCAACTGAATATTGTTGTTGTGATCGTTCATGTCAGATTCCCAACTGCTGACGCTGGCGCTTCAAGTGCTCCGGCATCTCTTTGTAGACGTCTTCGAACATGGTCGCGGCGCTGGGAATCTGGCCACCGGCGAGGGTGCCGTACTGTTCGGCCTGTTTCTGCGCAGCAATCACTTCGGCTTCGAGTTCGGCGCTGACGGCGGCGTGCTCTTCTTCCGACCAGTGGCCAACCTTGATCAGGTGCTGTTTCAGGCGTGCGATCGGATCGCCGAGGGGGAAGTGGCTCCAGTCATCGGCGGGGCGGTATTTGGACGGATCGTCGGAAGTCGAGTGCGGGCCGGCGCGGTAGGTGACCCATTCGATCATGGTCGGGCCGAGGTTGCGGCGGGCGCGTTCGGCAGCCCAGGCCGAGGCCGCATAGACCGCGTAGAAGTCGTTGCCGTCGACACGCAGCGAGGCGATGCCGCAACCGACGCCGCGTCCGGCGAAGGTCGTCGCTTCACCGCCGGCGATGGCCTGGAAGGTCGAAATCGCCCACTGGTTGTTGACCACATTGAGAATCACCGGCGCCCGATAAACGTGAGCGAAGGTGAGGGCAGTATGGAAGTCCGATTCGGCGGTGGCGCCGTCACCGATCCACGCCGAGGCGATTTTGGTGTCGCCCTTGATCGCCGAGGCCATGCCCCAGCCCACGCCCTGAATGAACTGGGTGGCGAGGTTGCCGGAAATGGTGAAGAAACCGGCGTCCTTGACCGAGTACATGATCGGCAACTGCCGGCCCTTGAGCGGATCGCGCTCGTTGGACAGTAGTTGGCAGATCAGATCGACCAGCGGCACGTCGCGGGCCATCAGGATGCTTTGCTGGCGGTAGGTCGGGAAGCACATGTCATCGATGTTCAACGCCAGGGCCTGGGCGCTGCCGATGGCTTCTTCGCCGAGGCTCTGCATGTAGAACGACATCTTTTTCTGCCGCTGGGCGACCACCATGCGGTTGTCGTAGATGCGCGTCTTGAGCATGGCGCGCATGCCCTTGCGCAGAATCTCGACCGGCACGTTTTCGGCCCACGGCCCGAGGGCGTTGCCCTGATCGTCGAGTACGCGAATCAGGCCACGGGCCAGGTCGGCGGTATCGGCCGGTTCTACATCGATGGAAGGTTTGCGCACCGTACCCGCATCGGTCAGATGCAGGTAGGAAAAGTCGGTTTTACAGCCGGGACGGCCCGAGGGTTCAGGGACGTGCAGGCGCAGCGGTTCATACGCTTGGGTCATGGCTTCTACGCTCGATCTTGTGAATTTCTTGTAGTGAGCTGGCAGTCATTCCTGGGTAGAGGAAATCTTGTCCTACAACAATCATAGGCCCGGCGAAGAAGAATATTTCTCTCTGTTTCGTTGCGCTGGCGACCATTTGCAGATAGAAATTCTGCATAAACATAAAAAACAGGTGGTTTTGTCTCATGCGCAAACTGGACCGTACCGACATCGGCATTCTCAACAGCCTTCAGGAGAACGCGCGCATCACCAACGCCGACCTTGCCCGCTCGGTGAACCTTTCACCGACGCCGTGCTTCAACCGGGTCAAGGCGATGGAAGAGCTGGGCCTGATTCGCGAACAAGTGACGCTGCTCGATGCCGACCTGCTGGGGCTGCACGTGAATGTGTTCATTCACGTCAGCCTGGAAAAGCAGGTCGAGGAAGCGCTGCAGCATTTCGAGGAAGCGATCTCTGACCGCCCCGAGGTGATGGAGTGTTATTTGATGGCGGGCGATCCGGATTATCTGATCCGGGTGCTGGTGCCGAGCATCCAGTCCTTGGAGCGCTTCATGATGGATTTTCTGACCAAGGTTCCGGGAGTGGCGAACATCCGCTCAAGCTTTGCGCTGAAGCAGGTGCGCTACAAGACCGCGTTGCCGTTGCCGGCTAATGGGCTGACGTTAGGAACCTGAAGATCAAAAGATCGCAGCCTTCGGTAGCTCCTACAGTTGCACCGTATTCCAGATGTAGGAGCTGCCGAAGGCTGCGATCTTTTGACGTTAAAGTTTGTTAAGCGGAATCTTCAGATACACCACACCGTTGTCTTCCGCCGCCGGCAGATTCCCCGCCCGCACATTGACCTGAATCGCCGGCACCAGCAGCGTCGGCATGCCCAACCCGGCGTCGCGCTTCGTGCGCATTTCAACAAACGCCGCTTCATCGATCCCGTCATGCACATGAATATTGCTTTTGCGTTGCTCGCCGACCGTGGTCTGGCATTGCGAAGCGCGTCCTTCGGGCGGGTAATCGTGGCAAACGTAAAGCTTCACGCTCGCCGGGAAGGCCAACAGCTTCTGGATCGATTTGAACAGTTGCTGCGCGTTGCCGCCGGGGAAATCACAGCGCGCCGTGCCGACGTCGGGCATGAACAGCGTGTCGCCCACCAGAATCTGCTCGCCGTCGATCAGGTACGCCATGTCCGCTGGTGTATGGCCGGGCACATGCAGGGCGGTGGCCTTGAGATTGCCGATCATGAACGATTCGTTCGGTGCAAACAGGTGATCGAATTGCGAGCCGTCGACACGAAATTCCGGTTCCAGGTTGAACAGCGCCTTGAACACGTCCTGCACCTTGCTGATCGATGCGCCGATGGCGATCTTGCCGCCCAGTTCCCGGCGCAGGTACGGCGCGGCCGACAGATGATCTGCGTGAGCGTGGGTTTCCAGCAACCATTGCACTTGCAACTGATGCGCACGGACGAAGGCGATGAGCTTGTCCGCCTGCGCCGTGCAAGTGCGACCGGCGGCACCGTCGTAATCGAGCACCGGGTCGACGATCGCGCATTGCCCGCCATCGTCTTCATAGACCACGTAACTGTAGGTCGAGGAGGCGGGGTCGAGGAACGCTTCAATCAGGGCGGGCATGGCAAAAACCTGTGCAGAGGAATTCAGGGTTGCAACACTTTATGTAAAAACATAATGTTCGCAGCTTAAGTGACCTTCAAGGCCTCGTGCAAATGCAATCCAGTCTGACCGAATGTGAAGTCGCCCAACTGCGCGCCTCGGCCTCCAAGGCCTGCGCGCTGCTCAAGGCCCTGGCCAATGAGGATCGCCTGCTGATTCTGTGTCAACTGACCCAGGGCGAACGCAATGTTGGCGAACTGGAAAAGATGACCGGCGTACGCCAGCCAACGCTGTCCCAGCAACTGGGCATCCTGCGCGACGAGGGGCTGGTCGCGACCCGCCGTGAAGGCAAATACATTTTCTATGGGCTGGCCAGTCACGAAGTGATCCAGGTGATGAAGACCCTGTCGGGGCTTTATTGCGGAGCGGTGCTCAAAAGCTGGGAACAGCCATAAATGCCAGCTATCACACGCCCCCTGTAGGAGTGAGCCTGCTCGCGATAGCGGTGTGTCAGCCAACACATTCATTGACTGTTACACCGCTATCGCGAGCAGGCTCACTCCTACAAATGGATTGTGTGAAGGCTTAGAAATCTTGCGTGCAGCAAAAGGAACAAGCAATGAACGATCAACACTGGGGCCCATCCATCAGTGCGGACATCGTGGTCATCGGCGGCGGGACGGCCGGCATCGGTTTTGTCGCCAGCCTGCTCAAGCGTGACCCGCACCTCAACGTCACCGTGATCGAACCGAGTTCACAACACTTCTACCAACCGGCCTGGACGTTGGTCGGCGGTGGCGCCTTTGATGTGAAAGACACTGTCAGGCCGATGAGCAAAGTCATGCCGCGCCAGGCGACCTGGATTCAGGCCAGCGTCAGCGCCATTGATCCGGACAAACGCCAACTCACCCTCAATGACCAACGCACCATCGGCTATCAAAACCTGATCGTCTGCCCAGGCCTGCGCCTGGCCTGGGAGAAAATCGAAGGCTTGCAGGAAAGCCTCGGCCAACACGGCGTCACCTCCAACTACAGCTATCAACACGCCCAGTACACCTGGGATCAAGTGCAGAAACTGCGCGATGGACGAGCCTTGTTTACCCAGCCAGCGATGCCGATCAAATGCGCGGGCGCGCCGCAAAAGGCGCTGTACCTGTCCTGCGACCACTGGCGCAGATCCGCTGTGCTGCACAACATCAACGTTGAATTCAATCTGGCCGGCGCCGCGCTGTTCGGTGTGGCGACGTTCGTGCCGCCATTGATGAAGTACATCGAAAAATACAACGCGCAACTGGCCTTCAACTCGAATCTGGTCAAGGTCGACGGCCCGGCGAAAACCGCGTGGTTCGAGGTCAAGGACGCCGATGGCAACGTCAGCCGCATAGCGAAAACCTTTGATTTGCTACACGTCGTCCCGCCGCAGGTCTCGCCGGATTTCATCGCGCAAAGTCCGCTGGCCGACACCGCCGGCTGGTGTGAAGTCGATCCGCACAGCCTGCAGCATTTGCGATATCCCGAGGTGTTCGCGCTGGGCGATATCTGCGGCACCAGCAACGCCAAAACCGCTGCGGCGGTGCGCAAGCAGGTCGTGGTGGTTGCGCAAAATCTCTTGGCCTTGCGCAAGCAGCAACCGCTGCCACTCAAGTACGACGGCTACGGTTCCTGTCCGCTGACGGTGGAGAAGGGCAAGGTGATCCTCGCCGAGTTCGGCTACGGCGGCAAACTGCTGCCGACTTTTGCACTGGACCCGACCGTGCCCCGCCGCTCGGCGTGGTGGCTGAAAGCGACGCTGCTGCCATGGTTCTACTGGAACGGCATGCTCAAGGGCCGCGAGTGGCTGACGCGTGTGTCCAAGGTCGATTGAGATAACCCTATGTTGCTGGCAAGTCTGTTTGGCGTGGTGATGGGGTTGGTGCTTGGCCTGACAGGGGCCGGCGGCGGGATTCTCGCGGTGCCGGCGCTGGTGCTCGGCCTCGGCTGGACGATGACCCAGGCCGCGCCGGTGGCGTTGTTTGCCGTCGGCAGTGCGGCGGCGGTCGGAGCAATTGATGGCCTGCGCCATGGCCTGGTGCGCTATCGCGCGGCGTTGTTGATTGCGGCCCTCGGCGCGGTATTTTCGCCGCTGGGCATCTACTTCGCGCATCAGTTGCCGGAAAAAATCCTGATGATCCTGTTCAGCCTGCTGATGGTCATGGTCGCCTGGCGAATGTTCAGGAAAGAGCGTCAGCAAGCGGGACCGAGCGATCATGGGCACGCCAGTTGGGATCAGAAAAACTGCATGCTCAACGAGCAAACCGGGCGTTTCGACTGGACCGCCAAGTGCACCGCCACCCTGGCAGCGCTGGGTGCGGTTACCGGCGTGGTGTCGGGATTGCTCGGTGTCGGTGGCGGGTTCCTGATCGTGCCGGCGTTCAAGCAACTGACCGATGTGCAGATGCGCGGGATCGTGGCGACGTCGCTGATGGTGATCAGTCTGATTTCGGCGATCGGGGTGATCGGCTCGTTTCACGCCGGTGTGCGGATCGACAGCCAGGGAGCGGCGTTCATCGTTGCCAGCGTGGTCGGCATGATCGTCGGACGCCAGTTGTGCGCTCGGGTGCCGGCGCGGGCGTTGCAGGTGGGGTTTGCGAGTGTGTGTCTGGTGGTGGCGGGGTACATGTTGTTGCAGGCATGAAGCAAAACCTGTGGCGAGGGAGCTTGCTCCCGCTCGGGCGCGCAGCGGCCGCTCTTTAAGGGCCTGCTACGCAGTCCAGCGGGAGCAAGCTCCCTCGCCACAAGTCACATTGTTACAGGACCAGATGCGGTAGCCACAGCGACAGGGCCGGGACGTAAGTCACCAGCAGCAACACCATGAACAGCACTGCGTAGAACGGCAGCAGTGCCTTCACGGTACTTTCGATGCTGACCTTGCCGATGGCGGAGCCAACGAATAGCACCGCGCCCACGGGCGGCGTTATCAGTCCGATCCCCAGGTTCACCAGCATGATCATGCCGAACTGCACCGGATCGACACCGATGTCCAGAATCACCGGCATCAGGATCGGCGTGAGAATCAGGATCAGCGGCGCCATGTCCATCACCGTGCCCAACAGCAGCAACATCACGTTGATGCACATCAGGATCACGTAGCGGTTGTCCGACAGGGTCAGGAACATGGTGGTGATCTTCGCCGGGATCTGCATCAGCGTCATGATGTAGCCGAAGCTGGCGGCGAAGCCGATCAGGATCATCACGATGGAGATGGTGCGCACCGTGCGATGCATCAGCTTGGGCAGTTCACGCCACTTGTAGTCGCGGTAGATGAACATGGTCACGAAGAACGACCACAGCACGGCGATAGCGGCCGATTCGGTGGCGGTGAAGACACCGGAGAGGATACCGCCGAGGATGATCACCATCGCCATCAGGCCCCAGAGGGCTTCGCCGACGATTTTCAGCGCCTGGCGCATCGGGATCACTTCGCCCTTGGGGTAGTTGCGCTTTTTCGCGAAGATCAGGCACAGCACCATCAGGCATGCGCTCATCAGCAAGCCCGGCACGATGCCCGCCATGAACAGCGAGGCGATCGAAACGGTACCGCCGGCCGCCAGCGAGTAGAGCACCGAGTTGTGGCTTGGCGGTGTCAGCAGGGCCTGTACCGAACCGCTGACGGTCACAGCGGTGGAGAAGTCCCGTGGATAGCCCTTGCGTTCCATTTCCGGAATCAGCACCGAACCCACCGAAGCGGTGTCGGCCACCGACGAACCGGAAATCGCGCCGAAGAAGGTCGAGGCGACGATGTTCACCAGTGACAGGCCGCCACGGACGAAACCTACCAGCACCCCGGCGCACGCCACCAACCGGCGGGACATGCCGCCCTCGGCCATGATCGCGCCGGCCAGTACGAAGAACGGAATGGCCAGCAGCGAGAACTTGTTCACCCCGCCCGCGACCTGAATCATCACGGCCTGGAACGGAATGTCGATCCACCATGCACCGATCAGGGCGGCGGCCCCCAATGCGTAGGCGACCGGCATGCCGATCAGGATCAATACGATAAAACTGCCCAGCAGAATCAGAGCGTCCATTAAACGGCACCTTCACTTTCTTCAACCAGATCGAACTGCACGACCCGACGTTTGCTCTGGTCACCGAGCAAGAGTTTTTCCAGGACAAAAACCAGGGTTAGCAAGCCGCCCACGGGAATCGGCAAGTAGGTCACGCCAACCCGAAGGCTGGGCAGGGACGCCATGAACTGGTTCCAGGTGGACATGCACAATTTGAATCCCCAGATCGTCATGAAGATGCAGATCAGAGCCATCAGCAGTTGGGAAAAAACCGACGCTGCGCTGCGCAGGTGCGGCGGCATGCGATCAGTCACCATGGCCACCGCCATGTGCGCACCGGCGCGGTAGCTGGCAGCGGCGCCAATGAACGTGAACACGATCATCAGCAGGATGGCCGTAGGCTCCGGCCAGCTCGAGCCGGTGCCCAGCACGTAGCGGGCAAACACGCCCCAGGGAATCATCAGGGAGACTGCCAGAACGGAAAGGCCGGCCACCCAGATGCACGTCATGTAGATCTTGTCGTTGATACGCAGCAGCAAATTCTTCATCGGGTTTCACCGTAACCGGGCGCGCCTCGAACATCAGGCGCGTCGGGCCTTTTTCATAAGTACAGAGCGGGAGGTTACTGAACGGCTTCGATTTTCTTGATCAGGTCGGCATACGGCGCGCCGTACTTGGCCCGCACCGGTGCAGTGGCGTCGTAGAAGGGTTTTTTGTCGACGGTGATGAACTCGACGCCGGCGGCCTTGAGTTTTTCCTCACTGGCGCTGGACTTCGCGTCCCACAACACGCGCTCTTCAGCCTGGGCAGCCTTGGCGGCTTTCTTGACCAGGGTCTGTTGATCCGGGGTGAGTTTTTCCCACGTGATTTTCGACATCACGATTGGCTCTGGCAGGATCAGGTGACCGGTCAGGCTGTAAAACTTGGCGTTCTGGAAGTGGTTGTGTTCGAGCAGGGTCGGCGGGTTGTTTTCCGCGCCGTCGATCACGCCGGTCTGCAGGGCGCTGAAGATCTCGCCGGTGTCCATGGCGATACCGTTGGCGCCCATGGCGTTCATCATCTCGATGAACATCGGGTTGCCTTGCACGCGGATTTTCATGCCCTTGAGGTCTTCAAGCTTGCGCACCGGCTTCTTGGTGTAGATGTTGCGCGTGCCGCCGTCCATCCAGGCGAGGGCCACCAGGCCGAATTCGGAGTTGGTGATCTTGTCGAGGATTTCATCGCCCACTGCACCGTCGATAACGTTACGCATGTGTTGTTGGTCGCGGAAGATGAACGGCATGTTGAAAACGTTCACGTCCGGCACCACAGGGCCGACGATCCCCAGGCTGACCCGGGACATCTGTATCGCGCCGACTTGCATCTGTTCGATGACTTCTTTTTCAGAACCCAGCACACCGCCTGGGAAGTACTTGAAAGTCAGCTCGCCGTTGGTCTCTTTGGTCAGCGTCTTGCCCATGCTTTCTTCCGCCACCGTGGTTGGATAACCCTTGGGGTGGATGTCGGCGACTTTGAGTTCCAGTGCCTGGGCGGCGCCAGCGAGGGTAAACATCAGCGGAAGTGCAGCGGCGAGCAAGGTGCGTTTGAAGTTCATGGGGGTGAGTCTCCAGTCTTGTTATTTTTGTGTTCAAGGCGCAGCGGTGCAGCAGAGGGTTTTAAAGCAAATCGTTGCATTCAGGTTCGGCGAGGCCTTTGACGCCGGGCTTCAAGGCGAACACGCCGCCGGCCAGGGACTGCGGATCCTGATCGTCGCCAGGTCGAATCGAGGCGACGAACAAGGTGTCCATGTCGCGCCCGCCGAACGCACACATGGTCGGCTTCTTCACCGGCACTTCCAGTGAGAAATCGAGGCGACCGTCAGGGGCGAAGCGGTGGATCAGGCCGGCATCGTTGGCGCAGATCCAGTAGCAGCCTTCGGCATCCACGGCGGCGCCATCGGGACGGCCGGGGAAGTGGTTCATGTCCACAAACACGCGCCGATTCGATGGCGTGCCGGTCTCGGTGTCGTAATCGAAAGCCCAGATCAATTGCACGTCGGGATGCGAATCCGACAGGTACATGGTTTTGCCGTCAGGGCTGAAACCCAGACCGTTGGGCACGATGAAACCGTCAAGTTGCGCTTCGACCACGCCACTCTGCCCGGCGCTGTAGCGATAAAGCCGGCCTTCAGGCGCGTTCAGGCCCATGTTCAAGACCATGCTGCCGGCCCAGAAACGGCCCTGACGGTCGCAGCGACCGTCGTTGAGGCGCATGTCGGGGCGGCTGTGGTCGACGGTCGCCAGCAACGTGGCGTCCAGGCTGCCGTCGCTGTGCGGATGCAAATGGAAGAAACCGCTTTCCATGCCGGCGATCCAGCCACCCCTGCGGTGGCGGGTAATGCAGGCGAGCATTTCCGGGGTTTTCCAGGAGTCGACGTGCCCGGTATCGGCGCTCCAGCGTTGCAGTCCGCCGTTGGGGATGTCGACCCAGTACAGCGCGTTTTCCTGCGGCACCCAGACCGGGCTTTCACCGACCGCGTTGCGAGCGTCGACGATCAATTCGGCTTGCATACTCATTCCCTTGGCTTTTTGTTGGAGGGGGATCAAGTCGAGTGGTCAGTCGCCGAACGGGCCTGCTGCAACGAAGGCGCCGCCCTGATAGATCCGCGCCGGATCATCCTCGGCCGGCATCGGCTGCGCTTCGACCTTGTCGCGGAATACTTCCGAGGTGTCGCGGGCTTCGAAGCCGAGGTGGCTGGCGTAGCGGTTGTCCCACCAGACGTCCTTGTTGGCGGACATGCCGTAGACCACGGTGTGGCCGACATTCGGTGTGTACAGCGAGCGTTCGAGCAGTTGCGTGAGATCGTCGAAGCTCAGCCAGGTGTGCATCATCCGGCGGTTTTGCGGCTCGGGGAACGAGGAGCCGATGCGGATGCTGACGGTTTCGATGCCATAGCGATCAAAGTAAAAACTGGCCATGTCTTCGCCGTAGGACTTGGACAGACCGTAGTAACCGTCCGGGCGGCGCGCGGAAGTGGCGTCGAGCTTTTCGTCCTGTTTGTAGAATCCGATGACGTGGTTGGAGCTGGCGAAAATCACCCGCTTCACACCGTGCTTGCGTGCGGCCTCGTAAATGTGGAAAACGCCGCAAATGTTGGCGCCGAGGATCTCTTCGAACGGACGCTCAACCGAGACGCCGCCGAAATGCAGGATGGCGTCGACACCTTCGACCAATTGATGCACGGCTTGCTTGTCGGCGAGGTCGCAGAGCACGACTTCTTCATGCTCGTCGGTCGCCGGGGCGAGGGCGGCGATGTCGGACAAACGCAGCACGTTGGCGTAAGGACGCAGGCGTTCGCGCAGCACTTTGCCCAGGCCTCCGGCGGCACCGGTCAGCAGCAGGCGGTTGAATGGAGCGCGGGGGGTAGAAGTAGACGTCATGGCAATCCCTGAACACATTGTTATTAGGTTTGTTGTAGGTTGTCGTATGACTGCGCTGAAGTATCGGTAGGGTTTCCGGATCTTGTCAACGCGACTTTTGGTGTAGATGACGGAAGGGCCAGCCCGTTTTCCTTCCTTGCAACGCGATCCCATTGTAGGAGTGAGCCTGCTCGCGATAGCGGTGTATCAGTCAAGGAATATGTCGGCTGACACGACGCTATCGCGAGCAGGCTCACTCCTACAGGGGTTCGGTGTCGCCTCGGAAATTACAACAACGAAATCGGATAGCTGATGAAGATCCGGTTCTCGTCAAACTCGTTGGTGCTGAAGTCCCGGCGAATCGTCGCGTTGCGCCATTTCACGTTCAGGCTCTTCAATGGGCCGCTCTGCACGGTGTAGGCCAGTTCCGACTCGCGCCCCCATTCCTTGCCATCGCTGGTGGTGGCGGTGTGCACGTTGTCACCGCTGATGTAGCGGTTCATCAGGGTCAGGCCAGGCACGCCAAGGGCGGCGAAGTTGTAGTCGTGGCGCAACTGCCAGGAGCGCTCTTTGGCGTTGTCGTAACTGGCGTTGTAGCTGTCGTTGGCCAGGGTGCCGCCGCTGGTGCCGTTGACGCGCATCCAGCCATCGTCGCCAGTGAGTTTCTGCAGGCCGACGTAGAAGGTGTTGCCACCGTATTTGGCTGAAAGCAGGGCGAATGCGGTTTTGTTGTCGAGGTCGCCGGCCTGGGCGCTGCCGTCTTCCTTGCCGGTGAAGAAACCGAGGTTGGCGCCCAGCGTCCAGTCGCCCATCGGCTGGCTGTGGCTGAGGTTGAAATACTGCTGCTGATAGATATCAGTGAGTTCGGCGTACCACACGCCGACCATGGTGCGCTTTTCATTGAAGCTGTATTCGCCGCCGCCGAAGTTGAAGCGGTCGGAAGTGAACGCGCCGCGGCCGTTCATCGACATGTCTTCCATGCTGGCGTCGTTGCGCGGGCTGTTGCCGCGGAACTGGCCGCCGTAGACGGTCAGGCCGTTGATCTCGGTGGAGGTGATCTGGCCGCCGCGAAAGGTCTGCGGCAGCGAGCGACCGTCGTCGGAACGCAGGATCGGCAGCACCGGCATCCATTCGCCGACTTTCAATTCCGTTTTCGACACCTTGGCTTTCAGCGCCACGCCGAGACGGCCGAAATTATCGGCCGGACGCCCGTCATCGTGGATCGGCAACAGCTGCGTGCCGCCCGTGCCTTTGCCGCCATCGAGCTTCTGCGAATACATGCCGAGGATGTCGAGACCGAAGCCGACGGTGCCCTGGCTGAAGCCGGATTTGGCATCGAGGATAAAGTTCTGCGTCCACTCTTCGGCCTTGCCCTGCGGGTTGGCCGGGTTGACGAAGTTGCGGTTGAAATAGGCGTTGCGCAGGTTCAGCGTGGCTTTGCTGTCGTCGAGAAAGCCCTCGGCATCGGCGCTCATTGGCAAGGCAAAGGCGAGGCTGCTGCAGCCGACCAGGCTCAAGGTGGAACGCGTGCGAATGGCGGTAAAGCGGGAAGGGCGGATGGAATTGCGGGCGAGTGTGCTCACTGTGACGCTCCCTGGATCGTTTGTTGTTTTTATTATTTGTCATACGTCGTCGTACAACATGGATGCGGATATTTCCCAGATTTTCAGGGAATGTCAACTGGAAGTTATACGATGACTCCAAGGCGGAACGTTCCCCCTGTAGGAGTGAGCCTGCTCGCGATAGCGATCTATCAGACAATCAATTGGTGACTGACACACCGCAATCGCGAGCAGGCTCACTCCTACAGGGTTTTTTGTTGTCTACGGGAAAGTGTGTTGTCAGTGAAATTGCGGCAAACTTCCCTCACCCCCGCACAAGGCCGATCCATGGATAAATACGCCCCGCGCAACTGGCAGCCGCACGAAAAGCCCAGCCTGCCCGGTTCTCCCTCGACACCACTGCACTCAACGCCCAAACGCCTGGCGTATGCGGCGGTCGGAGTGCTGGTGGCGGTGACCGGTGGTTTGGGTAACTCGCTGGTGGTTGCCAACCTGCCTTACCTGCAAGGTTCGCTCGGCGCGACCACTGCGGAAATGGCCTGGCTGCCGGCGGCGTATGTGATGACCAACGTGTCAATGAACCTGCTGCTGGTGAAGTTTCGCCAACAGTTCGGCTTGCGCGCTTTCACCGAAGTGTTCCTGGTGCTGTACGCGTTGGTGACCTTCGGCCACTTGTTCGTCAACGACTTGAATTCCGCCGTGGCGGTGCGTGCGGCCCACGGCATGGTCGGTGCGGCGCTGAGTTCGCTGGGTCTGTATTACATGGTCCAGGCGTTCCCGGCGAAGTGGCGACTGAAAGCGCTGGTGCTAGGCCTCGGCACCTCGCAACTGGCCCTGCCGCTGGCACGGCTGTTCTCCGAAGATCTACTGCAGATTGCCGAATGGCGCGGCTTGTACCTGTTTGAATTGGGCATGGCGCTGCTCTCGCTCGGTTGTGTGCTGCTGCTGAAGTTGCCGCCCGGTGACCGCTTCAAAACGTTCGAAAAGCTCGACTTTCTGACCTTCGCGATTCTCGCCAGCGGCGTGGCGCTGTTGTGCGCGGTGCTGTCGCTGGGACGCATCGACTGGTGGCTGGAGGCGGACTGGATCGGCATTGCCCTGGCCGGGTCGATTGCGCTGATCATCATGGGCCTGGCGATCGAACATAACCGCAGCAACCCGATGCTGATGACCCGCTGGCTGGGCAGCGGGGCGATGGTGCGACTGGCGCTGGCGGTGGTGCTGATCCGCATGGTCACCTCCGAACAATCGACCGGTGCCGTGGGCTTCATGCAGAACCTCAACATGAGCAGTCAGCAATTGCACAGCCTGTACGTGGTGATGCTGCTGGGCAGCGTCGCCGGGTTGCTGATCAGTGCGCTGACGATCGACCCGAAACACCTGCTGCTGCCGCTGATCATCTCGCTGGCGCTGATGGCCACCGGTTCAGTGATGGACAGTTTTTCGAACAACCTGACCCGTCCCGAAAACCTGTATTTCAGTCAGTTCCTGCTGGCGTTCGGCAGCACGTTTTTCCTCGGTCCGACCCTGGTGCTGGGGACGCGCAACGTGCTGACCAATCCGCGCAATCTGGTGAGTTTTTCCGTGCTCTTCGGGATCTGTAACAACCTCGGCGGGTTGATTGGCGCGGCGCTGCTGGGTACGTTCCAGGTCGTGCGCGAGAAGTTTCACTCCAGCCACATCGTCGATCACCTGGTGATGTCCGATCCGTTGGTTGCCGCGCGGGTGCAAAGCGGCGGTTCGGCGTACGGCTCGCTGCTCGCCGACCCGAGCCTGCGCAACCTGGCCGGCATCCGCAGTCTGGCCAATGCGGCCACGCGTGAAGCGAACGTGTTGGCCTATAACGATGTCTTCATGCTGATCGCGGTGATTGCGGTGCTGACCATGATCTGGATTTCGATCCGGGCGCTGTGGCTGATGAGCACCACCAAAACCGTCGAACCGACACCTAACGGACCTTCCAGCGGCGCCACTTCTTCATGACCGAACCGACCACCACAACCACCAATGCCATTGCCGCCACCCCTGAAGGCGAGGCGCCGCCGTCATCGCCAAACACCGAGCCGCGTTCTTTACGCGTGCGGATCATTTCTTCGCTGGGCTTTGCGGCAATTGCCATCGTCGGCGTGCTGATCGTCTTGTATGCCTGGCAACTGCCGCCGTTCAGCAGCGCCGTCGAAACCACAGAGAACGCCTTGGTCCGGGGGCAGGTGACGATCATCGGGCCGCAGCTCAGCGGTTATGTGTTCGAGGTGCCGGTGCAGGACTTCCAGTACGTGAAGGCCGGTGACCTGCTGGTGCGTCTTGACGACCGCATCTATCAGCAGCGCCTCGACCAGTCACTGGCGCAACTGGCGGTGCAAAAAGCCGGGCTGGCCAATGTGGTGCAGCAACGCAACAGCGCCGAAGCGACGATCAAGTTGCGTCAAGCCGTGTTGGCCGACAGCCAGGCGCAGTTGCGCAAGAGCGAGGCGGACCTGCGCCGCAATCAGGAACTGGTGCGCGACGGTTCGGTGTCGAAGCGCGAGTTCGACGTGACCCTGGCGGCCAATGCGCAAAGCACGGCGGCGGTGGCGCAAGCCAAGGCCAATCTGGAAATCGCCCGCCAGGATCTGCAAACGGTGATCGTCAATCGCGGCTCGCTGGAAGCGGCGGTGGCCAGTGCCGAAGCGGCGGTGCAACTGGCGCGGATCGACCTGTCGAACACACGGATTGTCGCGCCGCGTGACGGTCAGCTCGGCCAGATTGGCGTGCGCCTCGGCGCCTACGTCAACTCCGGCGCGCAACTGATGGCGTTAGTGCCCGAGCAGAAATGGGTGATCGCCAACATGAAGGAAACCCAGATGGCCAACGTGCGGGTCGGGCAACCGGTGCGCTTCACTGTCGATGCGCTGAACCACCGCAAATTCACCGGGCATGTGCAGCATATTTCGCCGGGTACCGGCTCTGAATTTGCCTTGTTGCAGGCCGATAATGCGACCGGCAATTTCGTCAAAATCGCCCAGCGGGTGCCGGTCAGGATCACCATTGACCCGGATCAGCCGGAAGAAGAGCGCCTGCGCCCGGGGATGTCGGTGGTGGTCAGCATCGACACGGCGGCGGGCGATACCCAACCGCATTGATCCACCGCGATCAATTGTAGGAGTGAGCCTGCTCGCGATAGCGGTCTGTCAGTCGATGATCAAATGCCTGAAAGATCGCTATCGCGAGCAGGCTCACTCCTACAGGTCATTATCCGCTAGTCTTCAGCAACGCCGCCGTCAGGGAGCCCACATGGGCAATCACAAAATCGAAATTCGCCGCAGCAACGTCGAGAAAATCCTTCTGGCGGCGGAAAAAGTCTTCGCCGAAAAAGGCTTCGGCGGTACGGCCATGGCCGACATCGCGGCCCAGGCGCAACTGCCGCGCTCCAACCTGCATTACTACTTCAGCACCAAGAGCGAGCTGTACAGTGCGGTGCTGTTCGACCTGCTGGAAGTGTGGAAGCAGGACGCGCTGTGCTTCGAAATGTTTGACGATCCGCGCGTGGTGTTGAGCAGCTACATCCGCGCCAAGATGAACCATTCGCGCAGCCGGCCGTACGGCTC
The DNA here is from genome assembly GCF_014268545.1 of Pseudomonas sp. SWRI81. Classification (NCBI taxonomy): domain Bacteria; kingdom Pseudomonadati; phylum Pseudomonadota; class Gammaproteobacteria; order Pseudomonadales; family Pseudomonadaceae; genus Pseudomonas; species Pseudomonas sp. SWRI81. The sequence continues at coordinate 24,442 of NZ_JABWQS010000039.1, read as the reverse complement.
GAAAGTCTGGGCCAACGAAATCATCCACGGCGCACCGACGCTGGGCGAGGCACTGGATGTCAGCCTGTACGACTGGGCGAAAATGAAGGAAGCGAAGATCCGCCAGTGGGTCGAGGACCAGCGGATCCTGCCGGTTGAACCGTCGAGTCTGCTGTACATGATCTGGGCGTCAACGCAGCACTATGCCGACTTCGATCATCAGGTGAATATCCTCAACGAACATCAGCCGTTGTCGGATATGCAGTTCGAGCGGGCGGTGCAGACGGTGACTAGTGTGATTTTGCGCGGGATCGGCCTGGAGCCTTGAGAGTTGTGCTGTGCCGGCGGGCCTCATCGCGAGCAGGCTCACTCCTACAGGGGAACGCATTCCAAATGTAGGAGTGAGCCTGCTCGCGATGGCTTCGGTTCAGGCACCGCTTCCCTCAAGCAGAAACATGGTAAGGATTCCTCGGATCATGGTTCCAGTCCAGAAACGGCTTGCCCGTCTCCACCGCGACCATTTCAATGCAGTCCGCCACCGGGCAGGTGATCTGGCACAAATTGCAGCCCACACACTCGTCATCGATCACTTCGTATTTATGGGTGCCGTCGGCCTGTCTAAGACTGCCGATCGCCTGGTGTGAGGTGTCTTCACAAGCAATGTGGCAGCGCCCGCAACCAATACACGCGTCCTGATCAATCTTTGCGATGACCTGATAGTTGATATCGAGGTATTTCCAGTCCGTGGTGTTGCCCACGGCACGCCCGGAAAACTCGGCGATGTTGGCGTAACCCTGGCTGTCCATCCACCGCGACAAGCCGTCCTTCATCTCCTCGACAATGCGGAAGCCATGCAGCATCGCCGCCGTGCACACTTGCACCGCGCCGCTGCCCAGTGCCATGAACTCGGCTGCGTCGCGCCAACTGCCGATACCGCCGATGCCGCAGATTGGCAGGCCCTGGGTCTGCGGATCACGGGCGATTTCCGCAACCATGTTCAGCGCAATCGGCTTGACCGCCGAACCGCAATAACCGCCGTGGGTGCTTTTGCTGCCGACGGTGGGCAGGGCGACCATGTGTTCCAGGTCGACACTGGTGATCGAGTTGATCGTGTTGATCAGCGACACCGCATCCGCACCGCCACGATGGGCGGCACGCGCGGCGACACGAATGTCGGTGATGTTCGGCGTCAGTTTGACGATCACCGGCAGCGAGCAATACGTCTTGCACCAGCGCGTCACCTGCTCGACGTATTCCGGCACCTGACCGACCGCCGCGCCCATACCGCGTTCGGGCATGCCGTGGGGGCAGCCGAAGTTCAGTTCTATGCCGTCGGCGCCGGTGGCCTCGACCAGCGGCAAAATGTGTTTCCACGACTCCTCGACACACGGCACCATCAGCGAAACGATCAGCGCGCGGTCCGGCCAGTCCTTCTTCACTTGGGTGATTTCGCGCAGGTTGATCTCCAGCGAACGGTCGGTGATCAGTTCGATGTTGTTGATGCCCAGCACTTCGCGGTTGGCGCCGTAGTGCGCCGAATAACGTGATGAAACATTGACCGCCGCGGGGTCTTCACCAAGGGTTTTCCAGACCACGCCGCCCCAGCCTGCTTCGAAGGCGCGGACGACGTTGTAGGCCTTGTCGGTGGGTGGCGCGGAGGCCAGCCAGAACGGGTTCGGCGCCTTGATGCCAGCGAAGACTATCGAGAGATCGGCCATTTACGCAGCCTCCACGTTGAGCATCAGTTGCACATTGATCGCCTCGGCGGCGCGTTTGCCATGCTGCACCGCTTGCACGGTGAGGTCCTGATCGAGGCTGGTGCAGTCACCGCCGGCGTATACCCCGGGGATGCTGGTGCGCAGGTTTTCATCGACCTGAATCCGTTCGCCCTGGCGCTTGAGTTCGCGCGCCAGTGGATCGCTGAGGGCCGCACCGTCGAAGCTCTGGCCGATGGCTTTGAAGATCGCGTCGGCCGCCAGTTCGAAGGTCTCTGCGATGCTTTGCAGACGACCGTCGACCAGGGCGGTACGGACGAAACGCATGCCGCGCACGCGGCCCAACTCGTCGAGCAGCACGTGCTCCGGTTGTGCCCAGGTCAGCAGGCGCACCTGATTGGCTTTGGCGATGTCTTGCTCATGAACAGTCGCCCCCATGTCCGCCGCGCCACGGCGATAGACCAGATTCACTTCGCGCGCTCCGAGGCGGGCCATCTGCACGGCCATGTCGATGGCCGTGTTACCGGCGCCGAGAACGATGCAACGATCGGCCAATGGTAGTTGCGTGAGGTCGTCGGCCTGGCGCAACTCGCGAATGTAGTCGGTGGCGGCGAGCAGGCCGGGCGCATCTTCGTGGGCCAACCCGAGTTGTTTGCTGGCATTCAGACCCAGGCCGAGGAACACGGCGTCGAACTGCTGATGCAGTTCGCTGAGGGTCAGGTTCTCACCGAGTTTGTGCCCATGACGGATCTCGATGCCGCCGATCTGCAGGAGAAAATCCAGTTCCTTCTGCGCGTAATCATCGACCAGTTTGTACTTGGCGATCCCGTATTCGTTGAGGCCGCCAGCCTTGTCCCGGGCTTCGAAAATCACCACCTCATGACCGTGCATGGCACTGCGGTGTGCGCAGGACAAACCGGCAGGTCCGGCACCGACCACGGCGATACGTTTGCCGGTGGCGGCGGCGCGCTGAAACGGGTGTTCGGTGAAGTGGGCGTTATCGACGGCGTAGCGTTGCAGCAGGCCAATCAGCACCGGTGCGCATTCCTGGGCGTTGTTGCGCACGCAGGCTTGCTGGCAGAGGATTTCCGTCGGACAGACCCGCGCGCAACTGCCGCCGAGGATGTTCGCCGAAAGGATTTTCTGCGCGGCGCCCGCTACGTTGTCTTGATGGATGTTGCGGATGAACGAAGGGATATCGATCTCGCTCGGGCATGCGTTGACGCAAGGCGCGTCGTAGCAATACAGGCAGCGCGACGCTTCCAGATGCGCCTGCCGGGCATTGAGCGGCGGCGCCAGATCAGTGAAATGGCCGGCGAGGGCGGCCGCGCTTTCGTGCGGGTGGGGGAGGTGGTTCAGGGTCTCGATCACGGTTTATGGCCTCATGGCTAATTGAGGTGCTGCCTCTGGTGGGCAGTGGTTTTGTGTCGTCTGGGCGGGCCTCATCGCGAGCAGGCTCACTCCTACATTTGAAATGCGTTCCCCCTGTAGGAGTGAGCCTGCTCGCGATGAGGCCGAAGGCCTCGCTTCAGCGCTTGACGGCGGTCGGGCGCTGCAACTCAGCTCGCTTGCTGAGCAAATCAAACACCGCCGGATACGCCGGCCGTTCGATGTAGCGGCCCGCGCCGCGCTCGGCGCGCAGATCGCCATCGGCCCAGACCACCCGGCCCTGGCTGACGGTATGGCTCGGCACGCCGCGCACGGTCTTGCCTTCGAAAATGTTGAAGTCCACCTGCTGATGGTGGGTCTTGGCGGAAATGGTCCGCGTGCCGTGCGGGTCCCACAGCACCAGGTCGGCATCGGCACCGACGCGGACGGCGCCTTTGCGCGGGTACAGATTGAAAATCTTCGCGGTGTTGGTCGAGGTCAGGGCGACGAAGTCCTGCATCGACAATCGCCCGGTGTTCACCCCTTCGTCCCAGAGCACCGCCATGCGGTCTTCGATACCGGCGGTGCCGTTGGGGATTTTGCTGAAATCGTCGCGGCCGGCGGCTTTCTGTTCCGCGCAGAAGCAGCAGTGATCAGTGGCGGTGGTGTGCAGATTGCCGTTTTGCAGCCCGTGCCAAAGCGCTTCTTGATGACCGCGCGGGCGAAACGGCGGACTCATCACGTAACCGGCGGCGGTCTGCCAGTCCGGGTGTTGGTAGACGCTGTCATCGAGCAGCAGGTGTCCGGCCAATACTTCGCCGTAAACCGGCTGGCCCTTGCTGCGCGCGTAGGTGATTTCATCGAGGGCTTCTTTGGTCGAGACATGGACCAGATACAACGGCGTGCCAAGGGTCTCGGCGATGCGAATGGCGCGACTCGCCGCTTCGCCTTCGACTTGCGACGGACGCGACAGCGGATGCGCCTCTGGGCCGGTGATGCCCTGCGCCATCAGCTTGCGTTGCAGGTGGTAGACCAACTCGCCGTTTTCGGCGTGCACAGTCGGCACTGCGCCGAGTTCCAGGCAGCGCTCGAAACTCGCCACCAGGGTGTCGTCGGCGGCCATGATCGCGTTTTTATAGGCCATGAAATGCTTGAAGCTGTTGACGCCGTGCTGGTTGACCAACTCAGCCATTTCCTCGCGCACCTGTTCGCTCCACCAGGTGATCGCCACGTGAAAACCGTAATCCGACGCGGACTTTTCCGCCCAGCCGCGCCATTGATGAAACGCTTCCATCAAAGATTGCTGCGGATTGGGAATCACGAAGTCGATGATCGAGGTCGTGCCGCCGGCCAGACCGGCCGCCGTGCCACTGTAGAAATCTTCGCTGGCAACCGTGCCCATGAAGGGCAATTGCATGTGCGTGTGCGGATCGATGCCGCCGGGCATCAGGTATTGGCCGCTGCCATCGAGCACTTCGGCGCCGGCGGGAATATCGAGGTTTTCACCGATGGCTTTGATCACGCCGTCAGCGCAATAGACGTCGGCGCGATAACTTTCATCATGGGTAACAACGGTGGCGCCACGGATCAACAGAGACATTCCGAGTTCCTCGCAGGCATGACCGACTTGTGCCGGCTCTAGATGTTTTATTGATAGACAACACAGCGGGTTGTATTCCTGTCAGTGCTGTCAGGAATAGAAACTAGTCGCAGATTTGTAATAGATCAAGATTATTTTTTATAAGCTTATGTCTGAATTAAATGATTGAAAAGTAACGATTAAATCGTTAATTCACCAAAATGGTGAGGCGGCTCACCATTTTGACGCACTTGACAGGATGGAAATATGAGCAAGATTTCCTATGTGAAATCAGCCGCTTGAAGTTGAGCTGCGATTGCTCGCCCGTGATGAAAAAAAAGTGCAGTGCACCAGTTTGAGTCCTGACAGTTCGGACAACTTGTCGGTCGTTTAGCCTGAACGCGCCGCGCGGTTTTCGAGGACTCCTCCCATCAACAATTAAAACTGATGAATATCAGAAAGTTGCACCGCATTGGCGACACCGTCCGAGGCGCAAGCGGGACACCCGGCACGTTTATTGATGCCGCCGCTGCACGATGGTCGGTGCAGAAAGTTGTCAGTTCCTCCGGCCATCGTCCGGCTTGTACCTGCGTGTGCCAGCCGCCTGATGAGCAAAAAATAATCAGAAGAACAGTGGAGCGGCCATGCAACAGATCAGATCGCAAGTGACCGAGCGCGACGGCTTGTACGAACTCGAAGCCGGCAGCGACGTCCTCGACAGTCCCCGTTACAACCACGACATGGCACCGACTCAGGTGCGCGAACGCACCTGGAACAAATGGCACATCACCGCGTTGTGGGTCGGCATGGCGATCTGCGTGCCGACGTACACCCTCGGCGGTGTGCTCACCGCCTACTTTGGCCTGACCGTGGGTGAGGCGCTGCTGGCGATTCTGTTTGCCAACATCATCGTGTTGATCCCACTCACGCTGAACGCCTTCCCCGGCACCAAGTACGGCATACCGTTCCCGGTGCTGCTGCGCTCGTCGTTTGGCATCCTCGGCTCCAACGTGCCGTGCCTGATTCGCGCGCTGGTGGCGTGCGGCTGGTTCGGCATTCAAACGATGTTCGGCGGGCTGGCGATTCACCTGTTCCTCGGGTCGGTGTTCGAGGGCTGGAAATCCCTTGGCGGCACGGGCGAGGTCATCGGTTTCATGGTGTTCTGGGCGCTGAACCTGTGGGTGGTGATTCGTGGCGCCGAATCGATCAAGTGGCTCGAAACCCTGTCCGCGCCGCTGCTGGTCGCGGTAGGTATCGGCCTGCTGGTGTGGGCGATGCCCAATGTGTCGATGACGGAGTTGCTGGCGATCCCGCCGAAACGGCCCGAAGGCGTCAGTGTGGTCAGTTACTTCGCCGCCGGGCTGACGGCGATGGTCGGTTTCTGGGCGACATTGTCGCTGAACATTCCCGACTTCAGCCGTTATGCCAAGAGCCAGAAGGACCAGATTCTGGGGCAGATCATCGGCTTGCCGCTGACCATGTTTTTGTTCGCCGCGCTGGGCGTGGTGATGACCGCCGCGTCGGTGAAACTCGTTGGCGTCACGGTGTCTGATCCGGTCACGCTGATCGGCCATATTCAGAGTCCGGTATGGGTCGCGCTGGCGATGGCGCTGATCATCATTGCCACGCTGTCGACTAACACTGCGGCGAATATCGTCTCGCCCACCAACGACTTTCAGAACCTCGCGCCGAAGGTCATCAATCGCACCAAAGCGGTGTTGTTGACCGGGCTGGTGGGGCTGGCGCTGATGGCCCACGAACTGATGAAAAAGCTCGGCTGGATCGTTTCCGAGGTCAGCCTGGAGAGTGTCTATTCCAACTGGCTGCTGGGCTATTCGAGCCTGCTCGGACCGATTGCCGGAATTATGGTGGTGGACTATTTCCTGATCAAGAAACAGCAACTGGACCTCGCCGGTTTGTACCGTGACGACGTCTATCCGGCGTGGAACCTGGCCGGTTTTGTCGCGTTTGGCGTGCCGGTGGTGCTGACCTTGCTGTCGCTGGGCAGTGACGCGTTCAGCTGGTTCTACAGCTATGGCTGGTTTACCGGCTCGGCACTGGGCGGGGTTATTTATTACGGGTTGTGCGTGATGCGGCCGCAGCCGTCTGCCGTGAAAACAGCGGTGTAGCGACTGCCGTCATCGCGAGCAGGCTCACTCCTACAGTTTGAAATGCGTTCCCCTGTAGGAGTGAGCCTGCTCGCGATAGCGGTTTACCTGACACCAAAGAAACGACCATAGAAATCAGCCTGAGGAGATCCCCATGAACGCAGCCGTAGACGTTCTGAAATCGAGCCATCAGCACATCAACCGCAATCGCCTGTGGGCCTCGCTCATGGAACTGGCCAAACTCGGCGCGACGGTCAAGGGCGGTGTCTGTCGCCTGGCCCTGACCGACCTCGACCGGCAGGCCCGCGACCTGTTCGTGCAATGGTGCACGGACGCCGGTTGCAGCGTCACGGTCGATGCGGTCGGCAACATCTTCGCCCGGCGCCCGGGGCGCAATCCGGATCTGCCGCCAGTGATGACCGGCAGCCACATCGACACCCAGCCCACCGGCGGCAAGTTCGACGGTTGCTTCGGTGTCCTGGCGGGTGTCGAAGTGCTGCGTACCCTCAATGACCTCGGCGTGCAAACCGAAGCGCCGCTGGAAGTGGTGGTCTGGACCAACGAAGAGGGCTCGCGCTTCGCTCCGTGCATGATGGGCTCCGGCGTCTTCGCGGAGAAATTCACCCTCGAAGAGACCCTGGCCAAGGTCGATGCCGACGGCGTCACGGTCGGCCAAGCGCTCAACGCCATTGGCTACGCCGGCCCGCGCAAGGTCAGCGGACACAAGGTTGGCGCCTATTTCGAAGCGCACATCGAACAAGGCCCGATCCTCGAAGATGAGCAGAAAACTATTGGTGTGGTACTCGGCGCGCTAGGGCAGAAGTGGTTCGACCTCAAGCTGCGCGGCGTCGAAGCACACGCCGGCCCAACGCCGATGCACTTGCGCAAGGACGCCCTGGTCGGTGCCGCCGTGATCGTCGGCGCCGTCAACCGCGCTGCCCTAGGCCACCAGCCCCACGCCTGCGGCACGGTCGGCTGCCTGCAAGCCTACCCCGGCTCACGCAACGTCATCCCTGGCGAGGTGCGCATGACCCTGGATTTCCGGCATCTGGAACCGGCGCGCCTGGATTCGATGATCGCCGAAGTGCAGCAGGTGATCGACGCCACTTGCCAACAGCACGGCCTCACCTACGAATTGACCCCGACCGCCGACTTCCCGCCGCTGTACTTTGAAAAGGGCTGCGTGGAGGCGGTGCGTGGCGCAGCGAAAGGGCTAGGTCTGTCGCACATGGACATCGTCAGCGGCGCCGGCCACGACGCGATCTTCCTCGCCGAACTCGGCCCGGCGGGCATGATTTTTGTGCCGTGTGAAGGCGGGATCAGCCACAACGAAATCGAGAACGCAGCACCGGATGATCTCGCGGCAGGGTGCGCGGTGTTACTAAGGGCAATGTTGGCGGCTTCGGCGATGGTGGCGGCCAGCGAGCGTGCCGCCTAAGGTAAACGCACCCAGCAAACCTGTGGGAGCGAGCCTGCTCGCGAATGCGCTGAGTCAGTCAATGAATGCTCTGAATGACACCACGCTTTCGCGAGCAGGCTCGCTCCCACAGTGGATTTTTGGCGATTTTGAGGCTGTGGCACGATCCCGAACCGCTGCGGTCGTACTCTTCACCTAGCCGCATTACGTTGTGGAGATCCAATGAGCCAGGAAGTCCTGACCACCGAAACCAATCGTCGTCAGTTGCAGCAAATCATTGCCGGCCTGTCCGATGGCGTCATTTTGCTGGAGCTCGACCAGAGCATTCTCTGGGCCAACGAGGCGGCGCTGGCCATGCACGGCGTCAGCACTATCGGCGATCTGGGCGCCCACGCCGACGAGTACGCCAAGCGCTTCAGCCTGCGCTATCGCAATAATCACACCTTGTCGCCGGAGCACTACCCGATCAGCCGTGTCGCGCGCTGTGAGGTGTTCAATGACCTGCTCATCGAAGTCTCACCCGTGGACGATCCGGAGCGCCTCTGGGTGCACAGTGTGCGCAGCATGGTGCTGACTGACCGTGAAGGCCAGCCCGAGTCACTGGTGCTGATCATGAGCGACGTCACCGATTGGGCCAACGCCGAGCAGCGCTTCGAAAAAACTTTCAATGCCAACCCGGCACCGGCGGTGATCTGTCGGCTCAGCGACTTGCGCTATATCAAGGTCAATCCGGGTTTCCTGGAGATGACCGGCTACACCCGCGAGCAGGTGATCGGCACGTCGGCCTATGAAATCGATATTTTCGAACAGGCCGAGCGACGCGACCTTGCCATTCAGCGTCTGCGCGACGTTGCGACCATTCCGCAAATGCAGGCCGAACTGCGCCTGCCCGATGGCGGCAGCAAACAGGTGATCGTTGCCGGGCAGCCGCTGCTGCTCAACGACGAGAACTGCATGTTGTTGTCTTTCGTCGACATGGAGCCACGGCGCAAAGTCGAAGTGGCCCTGCGCCAGAGCGAGGAGCGGTTCGCCAAGGCTTTTCGTCTCAGTCCTGTGCCGATTCTGATCTGCAGCGCCGAGGATCAGCACGTCATCGACGTCAATCAGGCCTTCCTCGAAACCCTCGCTTATGACAGCGAGGAGGTGCTGGGCAAAACCGTGACGCAGTTGAACTTCATTGACGACGACGGTGTGCGTGTGGGGTTGCTTGCGGCGCTGGCGAAAAACGGTCGGGTGGACCGCGTAGACGTACGGGTGCGCAAGAAGAATGAGGATCTGCTGGACTGCGCATTATCGGCCGACACCGTGAATATTCACGACACGTCCTGCTATTTGCTGGTGTTGATGGACATGACTGAACGCAAGCGTACGGAGCTGGAGCTGGTGGCCGCGATTGAAGAGGTGATGAAGGATGCCTCGTGGTTCAGCCGGACCCTGATCGAAAAGCTCGCGAACGTGAAGAAGTTCAATTCGCCACAGTTGCCCAGCGCCTCGTTTACCGATCTGACGGCGCGCGAGCGCGATGTGCTGGGGTTGATCTGCGAAGGTCTGGCCGACAAGGAGATCGCCGCCCGACTGAAGCTGGCGCCCAATACCGTGCGCAATCATGTGGCGACGGTGTATTCCAAACTCGACCTGCACAGCCGCAGCGAGGCGATTGTCTGGGCTCGTGAGCGTGGCTTGTTTTCCGGAGAGTGGGGCACCAAAGGGCAGCGCTAGGGGTGCAAATGCACTAGGTGCAAGGGTGCAAATTCATGTTTTGGCGAGGGCTGTGGGTTCTTAGGCTGGTGGGGTGCGGTGCGAGCCATGTCGGGCTTGCGATCGTGCCCCTTCGAAACGGCTATAGGAATCACGTCCATGTTGAATCTTGCGCAGTTGCGCGTGCGGCTTGAGCAGAGTTTTGCGCCGCTGGCTTGTGATTGTTCGGTGGATGGTGATCATTCGCTGACGGTCAAGTTGTATCACCCCGAGTCGGGGGAGGTGGATCTGGTGATCAGTGGTCTTGATCTGGGTTCGCTGCGTACGCCTGAGTCGGTTGAGGCGTTGGTGGATGAGTTGCGGTATGAGCTTGAGAGCAATTCTTTGCGCTCGGCGCGGGATTCGGGGTTGGCTTAGGGGGCGGTTGGTCTTGGCGGCCTTTGGGCCGACCATGCTCTGGGGGTTTGGGGGGGCATATCCGTTGCTGCGGTAACGGCTGCTTACGGTTCCGCCCTGACGGCGGGTGACTTTGGGGGCCCAAAGTAACCAAAGGCCTTTTGCCCTGACGTGCGGCCCCTCGCTGTGGCTCGGGGTGCCTTCGCTGCGGGATCGATCCGGGCGCAGCGTTTCCGGTTTGCTTCGCTGCACCTCCTTCCGCTGTGTACGACTGCGTCGTACGGTCGCTGCGCTCCCACCCCCGGATCAATCCCTCCGCTCAGCCTGCCGACGGGCGCCGTGCATCAAGATCAAGAGCCTTACTCGAGCTAACGCTCATTGTGTTGAGTGGTGAGAAGCAAAAGCTTTACTTGAGCTAACGCTCATCGTGATGAGTGGTTAGAAGCCAACGCGGTACTTGAGCTAACGCTCATTGTGATGAGTGGTTAGAAGCCAGCGCGGTTTGCTTTGCTTTTGTTTTTGCTTTTCTGTGGGAGCTGGCTTGCCAGCGAAGGCGGCCTGCCAGCCGACCCATATCCATCAGACTCCACGCGATTCAATTGTAGGAGTGAGCCTGCTCGCGATGAGGGCCAACCAGCCACCTCATTTCCATCTGATTCACCCAATCCCAACTATGGGAGCTGGCTTGCCAGCGAAGGCGGCCTGCCAGCCGCCCCCGATCCTGCTGACCCACCACAATCCCATTGTGGGAGCGAGCCAGCTCGCGATGACGGCCAACCAGCCGCCTCATTTCCATCAGATTTCACCCAATCCCAACTGTGGGAGCTGGCTTGCCAGCGAAGACGGCCTGCCAGCCGACCCATATCCTCCTGACCCACTACAATCCCACTGTGGGAGCGAGCCTGCTCACGAAGGCGTCCAACCAACCGCCTCATTTCCATCAGATTCACCCCATCCCAACTGTGGGAGCTGGCTTGCCAGCGAAGGCGGCCTGCCAGCCGACCCCTATCCTCCTGACCCACCACAATTCCACTGTGGGAGCGAGCCTGCTCGCGAAGGCGTCCTGTCCGGCAACGCAATTTCGACAGCCAGTCTCCTCCGAAAACCCGGCTTTACTGGCGCTCGCCGGGGGCTCGGCTATAAAGAATGGGTGTCAGGTCTCCCGTGACCGGTTCGGTTGCGGGAATTTGTCTCTAACTTTCCGCGGGTCGTCCTATGAATAATCTTGGGAAACGCGTGTTGCCGTTGGCTTTTTTTGCAGTGTTGATGGCTGGCTGTGCCAGCCCGCCACCCCCTCCGCCGGCAGCGCCGCCGCCACCGCCGGAACGCAGGTGTGAGGTATTGGAAAATACTGAGGTGGCCGGGGATATGTATGTGGATGAGCAGGTGACACGCCATATCACGACTACCCGCTGCGTCACGCAATAAGGTTGGCGATGACTCGGGTGCAGGAAGCCTGGAATCATGCACCGATCCTGTGGGAGCGGGCTTGCTCGCGAAGGCGTTGTGTCAGTCCGGATGCAGGTGACTGACACACCGTTCGCCAGCAAGCTCTCTCCCACGGAAGTTAAGCGTGTCTTGAAAAATCAGGACAGGAATCCGCCGTCCACATTCAGCGCAACACCGGTGGTGTAGCTCGACGCGTCGCTGGCCAGGTAGAGCACCGCTCCGGCCATTTCGCTCGGGTCGGCGACGCGCTTGAGCGGGATTTGCGTCAGTGCCTGTTTCAGGATCGCGTCGTTCTTCACCAGCGCCGAGGCGAATTTGGTGTCGGTCAGGCCTGGCAGCAGGGCATTGCAGCGGATGCCGAACTGCGCGCATTCCTTGGCAAAGACTTTGGTCATGTTGATCACCGCGGCTTTGGTCACCGAGTAGATCCCCTGGAAAATCCCCGGCGAGATACCGTTGATCGAGGCGACGTTGATGATGCTGCCGCCACCGTTTTCGCGCATCAACTTGCCGGCTTCCACCGACATGAAGAAGTAACCGCGAATGTTCACGTCGACGGTTTTCTGAAAGGCACCCAGATCGGTGTCGAGCACGTTGCAGAACTGTGGGTTGGTGGCGGCGTTGTTGACCAGGATATCGAGGCGGCCGAACTGTTCCTTGATCCCGGCAAACACTTGGCTGATCTGCTCCATTTCACCGATGTGACAGGCGACGGCGGTGGCTTTGCCGCCGGCGGCGATGATCGCGTCGGCGACGTGCTGGCAGCCGTCGAGTTTGCGGCTCGAGACGATCACGTGGGCGCCTTGCTGGGCCAGCAGTTTGGCGATGGCTTCACCGATGCCACGGCTGGCGCCGGAGACGAACGCGATTTTGCCGTCGAGGTCGAACAACTGAGTCTTGGACATGGGGTTCCCTTGTGAAAAGTCTTGTTGGAGGCCTGGATCAGAGGCTCGATTTCGAAATGACCTGCAAGCTCATCTGCTCGAGCAGTTTGTTCATGTGAATGAACTGCGCGAAGCGTTTGTCCTGGGTCTGGCCATGGTAGAAGCGGTAGTAGATCTGCTGCACGATGCCGGCCAGACGGAACAGGCCGTAGGTGTAGTAGAAGTCGAAATTGTCGATCTGGATGCCCGAGCGCTCGGCGTAGTAATCGACGAATTCACGGCGGGTCAGCATGCCCGGTGCGTGGCTCGGCTGGCGGCGCATCAGTTGCACCGGCGCCGGGTCGTCGGCCTGGATCCAGTAGGCGAGGGTGTTGCCCAGGTCCATCAGCGGGTCGCCGAGGGTGGTCAGTTCCCAGTCGAGTACGCCGATGATTTGCATCGGGTTGTCCGGGTCGAGGATGACGTTATCGAAGCGGTAATCGTTGTGGACGATGCTCGAGGTCGGGTGGTCGGCCGGCATCTTGTCGTTGAGCCAGGTTTTGACTTTCTCCCAGTGCGGGGCGTCCGGGGTCAGGGCTTTTTCGTAGCGTTCGCTCCAGCCTTTGATCTGGCGGGCGACGTAGCCTTCAGGCTTGCCGAGGTCGCCGAGGCCGCAGGCGTTGTAGTCAACGCGGTGCAGTTCGACGAAACGGTCGATGAAGCTTTTGCACAGCGCTTCGGTTTTTGCCGAATCGAGACCCAGTTCCGGTGGCAGTTCGGCGCGCAGGATAATGCCGTTGACGCGTTCCATCACGTAGAACTCGGCGCCAATCACGGCTTCGTCGGTGCAATGCACGTAGGCTTTCGGGCAGTAGGGAAAGCCGTCACGCAATTGATTGAGGATGCGGAATTCACGGCCCATGTCGTGGGCCGATTTGGCTTTGTGGCCGAACGGCGGGCGGCGCAGGACAAACTCCTGCTGCGGGTATTCCAACAGGTAGGTCAGGTTCGACGCACCACCGGGAAACTGGCTGATTGCAGGTGTGCCGGTCAGGCCCGGAATGTGCGCCTTGAGGTACGGATCGATCAGGCTGGCATCGAGTTCTTCGCCGGAGCGGATACGGGTGGACTGGTCAGTAAGCGCCATGCTTATCCCTTCTGCTTATTTTGGAGGCCAGACATCATTGGCTAATCTAATGGCGCGCTCGGTCGCTCACAAGCGCGGGCAGGTCTTATAGGTTAGCGTGTTGCCGAATAATCACCTGTGGGAATGTGCACAACGGGGCGCAGCCGACTAAGGTTTAGCAGGTATGCCGTGTCCAACAGGGAGAGTGCAAATGGGCTGCCCGCAAGCCTGTGCCAGCGCCACCTTGCAATGCAGCTTCGGCGCTGCGCCGTCGATGCTCAACGTGTTGCCGGTCAATCGCACCCTGACGGGCGGGATGCCAGCGGCGAACATCATGGATCACATCCCGCTGGTCAACATCTTGCCGTTCGGCGTGTGCATGAGCATGGCCGATCCGATGGTGGCGACCGCCACCGCGGCGGCGCTCGGCGTGCTGACGCCGATGCCGTGCATTCCGGCGACGGCGACGCCGTGGATCCCTGGGGGCGCGCCGACGCTGTTGCTCGGCGGGATGCCGGCGATCGATGCCAACAGCACATTGATGTGCAACTGGGCGGGGGTGATCGAGATCGTGATGCCGGGGCAGATGCAGATGCTGATTCCCTGAGATCCGAGTTGAGTGTGCCGGCCCCTTCGCGGGCAAGCCCGCTCCCACATGGGAATGCGATCAACTGTGGGAGCGGGCTTGCTCGCGAAGAGGCCGGTTCTGCCAACAGAGAGCTGTCAGGCCTGCTGTGGATCCGCCCACCGCCGATACCACCAGCGCACCCGCGAAATCGGCTTGCCGTCCGCCCCCAACGGCCGCCCATCTTCGGCAAAGCCCTATTCCTCGAAACACCGTCCGCCCTGACGCAGCCTGAAGCGCCGGCAGCGGTGGCCCAGGCTTTGCGCGACCGGCCAGCCGTGACGAGGCGTATCGGCAGTTGCTGCTGATCGCCGAGTACCTGGCCCGCACCGAACCCCACAGCCCGGTGCCGTACCTGATCCGGCGCGGGGTCGAATGGGGCAATAAACCGTTGAGCGAGTTATTGGGTGAGTTGATCAGCGCCGATGCCGAATCGCGGCGGTTGTGGACCCTGCTCGGTGTACTTTAGTGCACACGCTGATCGTTGAGCCTGGGCGGCAGCGTGATGGGCGTCAGTACCGGCTCGCCGGAAAAGAACGCCATGAGATTTTTGCCCACCAGTTCCACCGTGCCCTGGGTGGCTTCCGGTGACAGGCCGGCGACGTGTGGCGTCAGCAGCACGTTGCTCAGGGCTTTCAGCGCATCCGCCACGTGCGGCTCGTGGTCGAACACATCCAGCGCGGCGCCGGCGATCCGCCGTTGCTCGAGCGCGCTGATCAGGTCCGCCGTGGCGATCACGCTGGCCCGGGCAATGTTGACGATAAAACCGTTCGGTCCGAGGGCGTCAAGCACCGTGCGGGTCACCAGATGCTGGGTGCCGAGTCCGCCGGGGGTGGCGACGATCAGGAAGTCCGCGGCCCGCGCCAGTTCGGTCGGTGTCGAGCAGAAGGCATAGGGCACATCGCTGCGCATCTGGCGGCTGTGATAGCAGATCTGCATGTCAAAGCCCAGGGCCGCGCGTTTGGCGATTGCCATGCCCACCGCACCCAATCCAAGAATGCCCAGGCGTTTGCCGGCCAGCGACGGACGCATGATCTTCGGCCATTCACCGCGGCGAACGGCAGCGTCGCAACGCGCAATGTCACGCACCAGCGCCAACAGCATCGCCATTGCATGGTCGGCTACCGAGGAGGCGTTGACGCCGGCCCCGTTGGTGACGGTAATGCCGCGGTCGCTGGCCGCTTGCAGGTCGACTTGCTCGTAACCGGCGCCGATCACCGTGATGATTTTCAGCGCGGGCAGGGCGGCGATTTCATCGGCGTTCAGGCCCAGCGGGCCACGGGTCAGCACCGCATCGATGCGGCTGCCGTGGGTGACGATGGCTTGCGCACGCTCGGCCGGCGTAGGGGCGAGAATCAGGTGAAAGCCTTGACGTTCGAGAATCGGCAGATAGTCATTGATGGTTTCAACCAGTACCAGAACGGTTGCGGGCATTGCGCGGCTCCTGTGATCGGCGGCGGGGGATGGTCGCGAAAGTCATTCAGCGTGCTGAATCCGCAGCGGCTTGGCAATCGCTGTCATCCGCGCCGCAATGCTCTGATTCTGGACGGCATCGAGCAAGAAGCAAGGATTTGCAGCACACCGGTTGTCCGGTGTGCCATGGCCTTCATTGCGCCGCTTTGGCCTTGTTCTGCTCTGCCAGCGCGATTGGCTTGAAATCGTAAGTCGGGTAGAACTCGGTGCGGTAACTGCCCCAAGCGGTATTTTCCAGAGCCAGATTCACTTCAGCCAGTCGGGAGGCGGGAAAACGCACGGTCACGACTTGCCCGATGCCCATCATGATATTCCAGCTCACCACCTCTACTCCGGCCGGGGGAAAGGTTTTGTAGAAGCCTTGTTGTGTGAGTTGGGCCTTGAGTTCGCTCAAGGGGCGGGACTGATCGTGCTTGAGAAACACCGTAAGCATCATGGCGTTGTCTGCGGTGGCGACACTTTTTGCGGTTGGGCTGGCGGCCTGGGCGCTGACTCCGGTGCAATAGACCGAGGACGCAATTAGCGTCGATATCAGCAAGGTTTTAAATATCTTTTGCATGTCCGACCTCTGGAATTATTGTTTGATGGCAGATTTGGTTTCGACTGTTCCGGTATAAGGCGCATGAACGACATGAATGCGGACAAGGGGATTGCCGTCGATCATGTCGCGGGGGACTTCCCGGGAGTAGGTGAACTCATTGTTGTTCAATGTTTCCAGGCGTCGGGCAATCGTTTTGGTTGTCCCGATATCTGGCGCCAGAACATGGTGTTTTCTATCGCCAGTGACGAAGAAATAACCGCCGCCACCGTTGTTGTACTTCGATTCTCCGGTGTCGGTGTAAAAGAACTCATATCGATTGCGCTCCGGATCCCACGTCGATATTCCAACAACGCCGGGGTACTTTGCTTTCACGTCGGTTTCAGGGGCGCCGTCGATATAGACCCGGGTGGTCAGCCATCGCGCAGAGGAAGCCAGGTCGCGCGCGTCCGCTGTCGAAGGGGTCTGTTGCGCAACGCTGGCCAGCGGCAAAAACAGCGATGCAAGTAACAGGCAGGTCATCGTTTTCTTATGCATGCGGTGTCCTCTGGATCAGCAATGAAATTAAGCAGGCTATGTAGTTCTTGTTGTTCTTGTTGTTCTTGTAGTTCTTGTGAGGCCGCAAGAAATATAGTCCTGTCGAGAGCGAGTATTCAATGGTCGAGTAGTCGCTTGTAACAAATGGCTGATATTTACTTTTGGTAATGCATTGTCATGGTTGTTTTGGTCGGATTGAGTTGTAGGATAATTCAGAAATATCCGGCGGAAATAGGCTTGAGCTTCTGTCAGTAATGTCGTGTATATAGTTGTTGATTAAACAGGGTTGCAGGGCGGAAGGGATCGAATGCAAGTGCCCGATTGACGCAACTTTATTTAGCGAAGTTACGTCAACTCTGGCGAGTGTCGGCTCAGAACGTGACTTCGGCGCCATTGATCAATTGCGCGAATGCGCCACCGAGGGTCGCGTTGTGATGCGCGATGATCGCGTTGGCCGGCAGCGTGGCAGTGTCCATGCAGGTGTGGGCGTCTGCGACCAGCAGCGGTTTGAAGCCCAGGTCGGCGGCGGCGCGGCAGGTGCTGTCGATGCAGAACTGGGTTTTCATGCCGACCAGATAAAGCTCTTCGACCTGCGCGGCGTTGAGTTGCTGCGCGAGATCGGTGTCGTGGAAAGCATTGGGGCGGAATTTGTTGAGGAGCGTGTCAGTTTCAGCGTTCAGCTCAAGCGCGGGCAGCGCTTGCCAGTATGGGCTGCCAGGGGCAATCGCTGAGCCTGTAGGTCCGGTGTGGCGTACGGCGAAAATCGGCACTCGACGTTCCCGAGCCTGCGCAATCAGGCGCTGAATATTCGCCAGAACCCGCTCGCCGTCGTGGGGCTTTTCGGGGCCGTGGAACAGACCGACCTGCATATCGATGATCAACAGTGCTGCGGACATGGTGGTTCTCCTTGGGTGCTGCACAAGCCGCACGGACGGGAGACACAAAAAGGCCCCGTCCATTGCTGGCGGGGCCGTGGGTCTGCTGCGCTGGTTACCTCAGACAGAAACACCACGACCCGCCGGTGGTGGTCGTGGTGGTGCGGGTGAGGTACAGCGCGCAAAGGTTCATGGGCCGAGCATGCCCATGGCGCGCTCGGGCTGTCAACCGGCGGATCAGGTGACGTACTGCGCCAGGCCGTTGCCGAATGACCAGTTCTCTTTTTTCACCTCCACAAGATTGATGAACACATCCTCCAGGCGCACCGCCAATTGTGCGTGAAGACTCTCGGCGATGGTTTTGAACAGCAACTGCTTTTTCTCCACCGTGCGACCTTCGCTGATGGTGATCTGGATGAACACCACGCCCTCGCTGCGCTGGATGCCGAGGTATTGCGGATCGTAGACAAAGTGCTGGCGGTCGTGTTCGGCGAGGATCTGAAAGTTATCGTGTTCCGGCACATCGATACAGCTGCGCAGGGCGGCGTAGATCTGTTCGCCGATACGTTTGGCGAAGGTGGGGTCGGGGTTTTGCTGGATGTCGACGCGAACCAGTGGCATGGCAGACTCCTGGGGTGAGTGGCTTCTCTCAAGCTAGATCAAACACGGGATTCTGGCGGGCGATTGGTCTGGAATCGTTTGGATTTCTGTGTATGAGGGAGCTTACGAGACTCGCGGATTTTGCCTACGGGGATGGCAGATGTGTCTGCTAGCCAGCATTTGCTGAAACCGAAATGATGGATGCAAGAAGGCGACGCTGATCAAGTATGTGCTTGCCGCGGATGCCCATGACAAGCCAGGGAAGGCACATGTTTTTTGATGATCGCGAAAGTACTGAAATTGAAAAGCTTCAGACGGAAGCTCAAAAACTCGGGGCGGAGAAGCGCAAGCTCTTGGCTGAGGAAGCAAAGCTGAAGCGCGAGACGTTCTTTTATCCGCTCGTGGCAGGCGCCGCAGTGTTAACTGCATTCGCGTCTGTGTTTGGACTATTCCTCAAATTGTAAAACCACCGGACAAGGAACTCGTCACAACCCTCCGCTTATTTCAAATAACGAGACGATTATGAATTCAGAACAACGCAGGGCCAGAATAGAAAGGCTGTATGAAGAAGAGCTTGATTTCAGGGAGGCCATGAGACCTTTCCACAAAGCCGAGATGCGTGAAGCGCTTATGCTTTTTGGTCTTGGTATGTTGTTGGCTGCCATCGGTATCGGACTCGCGTTCGTGTTGGCCCGAACCCTTTGATGTTGCGCATCGGCGTCCGCTTCGTTCCAGTAAACGACACGTATCATGTCGGATAACGACAGTTAATATCCTGAAAACGACTGCTCATCAATCTGCTCCGCACAACCATTCCTCAGCTAAGTCTTTGCTTCGCTTGATTTATCACGGAGAATCGCGCCCCTGTTTCGGCCGGAGCATGTCTGTCGGTTTTTTTCGACGCGTCCCGACCGAGTGGCAAGTGACCGGAATGCGGAGATCCGACCGGATGAATGATCAGGCCAATAGCCTCGAAAAGCGCTTTGACGCAGCAGCCCCCGCTGAACTTTCGAGCTGGAATCGCCAGGACACCACCTGGATGCTGGGACTGTTTGGGACGGCCATTGGCGCCGGTACCCTGTTTTTGCCGATCAACGCAGGGCTGGGTGGCTTCTGGCCGCTGGTGATCCTCGCGCTGCTGGCGTTCCCGATGACGTTCTATGCGCACCGTGGATTGACCCGTTTTGTATTGTCCGGTCGTGAGGGCGCCGACATCACCGAAGTGGTCGAGCAGCATTTCGGCATCAAGGCCGGTGCGTTGATCACGCTGCTGTACTTCTTCGCGATCTTTCCGATTCTGCTGATCTACAGCGTCGGCCTGACCAACACGGTCGCCAGTTTCCTTGAGCACCAACTGCACATCACGCCGCCGCCGCGTGTGCTGCTGTCGTTCGTGCTGATTCTCGGGCTGCTGGCCGTGGTGCGTTGCGGTGAGCAGGCCATCGTCAAAGCCATGAGCCTGATGGTTTACCCATTCATCGTCGCGCTGCTGTTTCTCGCGGTGTACCTGATTCCGCACTGGAACGGCGGTATCCTCGCCACGGCATCGCAGGTGCCGGCGCCGTCGGCGCTGCTGCATACCCTGTGGCTGGCGATTCCGGTGATGGTGTTCTCGTTCAACCATTCGCCGATCATTTCGGCGTTTGCGGTGGATCAGAAACGCCGTTACGGCGTGCACGCCGAGGCGCGCAGCTCGCAGATCCTGTCCCGCGCCCATGCGTTGATGGTGCTGATGGTGCTGTTCTTTGTGTTCAGCTGCGTGCTGACCCTGTCGCCGGAACAACTGGCTGAGGCGAAAGCGCAGAACCTGTCGATCCTGTCGTACCTGGCCAACCACTTCAGCAACCCGACCATCGCCTTCGCCGCGCCGTTGATTGCGTTCGTGGCGATTTCCAAGTCATTCCTCGGTCACTACATCGGTGCCAGCGAAGGCCTCAAAGGCCTGATCGTCAAGAGTGGCAAGCGTCCGGGTGCCAAGGCGCTGGATCGCATCGTCGCGGCGTTCATGCTGGTGATCTGCTGGATCGTGGCGACGCTGAATCCGAGCATCCTGGGCATGATCGAAACCATCGGTGGTCCGGTGATTGCCGCGATCCTGTTCCTGATGCCGATGTACGCCATCCGTAAAGTGCCAGCGATGGCCCGTTATCGCGGCCAGGCCTCGAACGTGTTTGTCACGGCGGTGGGCCTGGTGGCGATTTCGGCGCTGGTTTACAAGCTGACGATGTAACGTCGCTTCAAGTGAACGACAGCCGCTGCACGCCCTGTGTGCAGCGGTTTTTTTACGTTCGCATGGCGACGATCCCTTGTAGGAGTGAGCCTGCTCGCGATAGCGGTGCGTCAGGTATACATACGTGTCTGAATAAGCGCTATCGCGAGCAGGCTCACTCCTACAGGGGATTTGCGGTGGTTCTGGATTGTTACAGGCAAAAAAAACGCCGCTCATCTGACGATGGGCGGCGTTTTTTATTGCGTTGCAGCGTTAGGCTTGAACGACCGGGATGTTGGCGTTCGCAGCAGCCTCACGGAACTCGGCAATCTGGTCGAAGGACAGGTAGCGGTAGATATCGGCCGCCATGCTGTCGATTTTGCCAGCGTATTCCATGTACTCCTCGACGGTCGGCAGGCGACCCAAGATCGACGCAACGGACGCCAGCTCAGCCGAAGCCAGGTAGACGTTCGCGCCGTCGCCCAGACGGTTCGGGAAGTTACGGGTCGACGTGGAGACCACGGTGCTGTTCGGCTCAACGCGTGCCTGGTTGCCCATGCACAGCGAGCAGCCTGGCATTTCCATGCGTGCGCCAGCCTTGCCGTAGATGCCGTAGTAGCCTTCTTCGGTCAGCTGGTGAGCGTCCATCTTGGTCGGCGGCGACAGCCACAGACGAGTTGGCAACTGACCCTTGACCTGATCCAGCAGCTTGCCGGCAGCGCGGAAGTGACCGATGTTGGTCATGCACGAACCGATGAACACTTCGTCGATCTTCTCGCCAGCAACGCTGGACAGCAGACGGGCGTCGTCCGGATCGTTCGGTGCGCAGAGCACAGGCTCGTTGATGTCGGCCAGATCGATTTCGATGACTTCGGCGTATTCGGCGTCGGCATCGGCTTCCATCAGTTCCGGGTTGGCAACCCAGGCTTCCATCGCTTGCGCACGACGTTCCAGGGTACGTGCATCGCCGTAGCCTTCGCCGATCATCCAGCGCAGCAGGGTGATGTTGGAGTTCAGGTACTCGGTGATCGATTCCTTCGACAGCTTGATGGTGCAACCGGCAGCCGAACGTTCGGCCGAGGCGTCGGACAGTTCGAACGCCTGCTCCAGGGTCAGACCTTCCAGGCCTTCGATTTCCAGGATGCGGCCGGAGAAGGCGTTTTTCTTGCCTTTCTTCTCGACGGTCAGCAGACCGTTCTGGATGGCGAAGTACGGAATGGCATGCACCAGGTCACGCAGGGTGATGCCAGGTTTCATCTTGCCTTTGAAGCGCACCAGGATCGATTCCGGCATGTCCAGCGGCATGACGCCGGTGGCCGCGGCAAACGCAACCAGGCCGGAACCGGCCGGGAACGAAATACCCATCGGGAAACGGGTGTGCGAGTCACCACCGGTACCGACGGTGTCTGGCAGCAGCATGCGGTTCAGCCACGAGTGGATGATGCCGTCGCCCGGACGCAGGGAAACGCCGCCGCGGGTCATGATGAAGTCAGGCAGGGTGTGGTGGGTGGTCACGTCGATCGGCTTTGGATAGGCCGCGGTGTGGCAGAACGACTGCATCACCAGATCAGCGGAGAAGCCCAGGCACGCCAGGTCTTTCAGTTCGTCACGGGTCATGGGACCTGTGGTGTCCTGAGAACCCACTGTGGTCATCTTCGGTTCGCAGTAGGTGCCAGGGCGGATGCCTTTGCCTTCTGCCAGACCGCAAGCCTTGCCGACCATTTTCTGCGCCAGGGTGTAACCCTTGGTGCTTTCAATCGGTGCATCAGGCTTCTTGAACAGGTCGAACGCTGGCAGACCCAGTTCGGCGCGAGCCTTCTCGGTCAGGCCACGGCCGATGATCAGCGGAATACGACCGCCGGCACGGACTTCGTCCAGCAGCACAGGGGTCTTCATTTCGAAGGTGGTGATGACTTCGTCGGTACCGTGCTTGCAGACTTTGCCAGCGTGCGGGTACAGGTCGATCACGTCGCCCATGTTCATGTTCGATACGTCGAACTCGATCGGCAGGGCGCCGGCATCTTCCATGGTGTTGTAGAAGATCGGTGCAATTTTGCTGCCGAAGCAGAAACCGCCGGCGCGCTTGTTCGGCACGTAAGGAATGTCGTCGCCGAAGAACCACAGCACCGAGTTGGTTGCCGATTTACGCGAGGAACCGGTACCAACCACGTCACCGACGTAGGCGATCGGGAAGCCCTGGCCGCGCATTTCTTCAATCTGCTTCATCGGGCCGGTCTTGCCTTGCTCGTCCGGAACGATGCCGTCACGGGCCATTTTCAGCATGGCCAGGGCGTGCAGCGGGATGTCAGGACGCGACCAGGCGTCTGGCGCAGGCGACAGGTCGTCGGTGTTGGTTTCGCCGGTCACCTTGAACACGCGCAGGCTGATCTTGTCGGCCAGCACCGGGCGCTTCTTGAACCACTCGCCGTCAGCCCAGGATTGCAGCACGGCCTTGGCGTGAACGTTGCCGTTCTTGGCTTTTTCCGCGACGTCGTGGAAGGCATCGAACATCAGCAGGGTGTGCTTGAGTTCTTCGGCGGCGACTGGCGCCAGCTCGGCGTCGTCCAGCAGTTCGACCAGGGTAACGATGTTGTAGCCGCCCTGCATGGTGCCGAGCAGTTCGACAGCGCGCTTCTTGTCCAGCAGAGGGGAGGAGACTTCGCCCTTGGCCAGGGCAGACAGGAAACCGGCCTTGACGTAAGCGGCTTCGTCAACGCCTGGTGGTACACGATTGGTGATCAGGTCAACGAGGAAAGCTTCTTCGCCAGCCGGAGGGTTCTTCAGCAGCTCGACCAGGCCTGCTGTTTGTTCGGCGTTAAGCGGCTGGGGAACGATACCCAGGGCTGCACGCTCTTCGATATGTTTGCGGTAGGCTTCAAGCACAGTTATTACCCTCATCAGTGGTCCCAAATGGGTGTCCGGGACGCTCGTCGCGAAATGCTCGTACTCATGCGCTGCGTGGCGTTGTGGGCCGCTTAGCCAGAATTACCGACCATTCCTTACAGAAGCTGCTTTCAAAGTTTTACGCCTGCAGAACGGGGAGCTGATGAGGGTTGGCGTTGGGCTTTTCCCCGCTGGAAAAACCCTTCGCCAACACCGCTCTGAAGGAACGACTGTGCTCGTGACGCTTTGAAAACAGCTTCTAACGGACATTGGCGCCTTAAAAGGCTGGCTGATTCTACGGCAAAAAAAATTTAAAGGTAAGTCGCGCTCTATTGGACTTTCGTGGCAATGCGCGCCGGGGCGGCAAAGCCACGGCGCGCCTGAGACCTTGGTGTTTGAGGGGTGATCAATGCCCGACAAAGGGCTAACATGCCGGCCTGTTCCGCGTTTCAGTGTTTTGTCTACTTATGCCCAATCAGACCATCAAGACCCCTTGCGTCGGCCTCTGCTCCACGGTTTATGGAGATCTGGTGTGCCGTGGCTGCAAGCGATTCCACCACGAAGTGATCCATTGGAACGGTTACAACGAGGAGGAAAAGCGCGCGGTCTGGCTGCGTCTGGAGCAATTGCTGTCACAGGTGATGGCCAGCAAGGTCGAGATCTTCGACCCGGCGCGCCTGCGCGAGCAACTGGAACAGCGCAAGATCCGCTTTGTGCCGCATCAGTCGGAATATTGCTGGGCGTATCAACTGATTGCCCGGGGCGCACGGGTGATCATTAATCTGGAAGCTTACGGAATGGTGCTGCTGCCGGAGTTTCGCGAGTGGAATCTGCCAGAGTTGCGCGATGCCATTGATCGGGAATTTTTCCTGCTGTCGGAAGCGCATTATCAGCGCTATATCGCACCCGGGTTCCTCAAAGACGCCTTCGGCGCCTGAACTTCAAAAGCTTCGCGAGCAGGCTCGCTCCCACAGGGAAATGCATTCCAGATGTGGGAGCGAGCC